>JALYSL010000305.1 GCA_030854825.1 Pseudomonadota bacterium | reverse complement strand
ATCCTTGCGCTTGCAACGCGAGCGATGCGGCGGCCAGGCCGATGCCGATCGCTGCCTTCGTCGCGATGCCGCGGCTCTCTCCCGAGGCCGACTTGCCGGAGGTAGCGACCGTCTCGGCGACGGCGACGCAAAAGCCGAGCTTGCGGCTGAAGACGAGTCGGTGTGATTGCTTGTTCATGGTGGTGTCGCGTCGAATCAGAATTGCTGGCTGACGAGCACGTAGAGGCGCACCCGGCTGTCGTCGCTCTGCGCCTTCAGGCCGCCGCGCGCGGCGACATAACCTTTGACCGTCAGCCCAATGTGGCTGCCGTAGGTCACGCCGACGCCGTGCGAAACGAGACGGCGAACGTTGCCGCCCGCGCTGGCGGTCGGGTCTGCGAGCGTCCTGGGATCATCGTGCAGGTCGGCGATGCCGTAGTCACCGAACACCGAGAGAACGAAGTCTCCCGGCAGCGCTTCGATCGGAATCTGCTTCCTGTACTCCCAGGTGCCGATCAGGCCGGAGTCGCTCGGCGACTCCGGTGAGGAGTAGCCGCGCACGCCGTATGGCCCGCCCATGCTGAACTTCTCGGAGCTGTCGAGGTTCTTGCTCGCGAGCTGGCCCGAGACGGCGAGAAAGAGATAGTCCTTCGTGGGTAGCAGTTGCAGGCGGGACGCCGCGAGCTGCAGCTTCGCGTAGCCGCCCGCCGACTTGTAGTTCTGCTGGTCGACGACGATGTCGTCGTCGTCCTTGATGCGCAGCCGCCCGCCGACCACGCCGAGCGAGTAGTTGCTGATGCCGCCGCCGCCGAAGGTATCGCGAAAGTCACCGACGACCGCGAACGTCGCGTAGGGCGTGACGTCTTTGCGGGTGTCGAGCCCGATCGAGTCGACCTTGTCGTCGAACCGCCGGTAGTTGGTGCTGACCTGAACGAACAGGTTGTTGTTGCGCGAGCGGATCAACGGGTGCAGCAACTGCAGCGAATAGTCTTCGGCCGTGCCGTGCGCACCGAGATCCTCGAAGACCGCCGAGCCGAGCTTGTAGTGCAGGAAGCTCGCCGCGATGCCGAGCTTGGTGCCCTGTGAATTGATCGGCGTCAGCCATGACGCACGAATGAATTCGGAACCGAGATTGTCGGACGCCTGACCGCGCAGCGAGACGACGTCGCCATGGCCCGTGGGGTTGAACCAGTCGAGGCTGACGTTGGCGCGGTAGCGTCCGGTGAAGAGCGAGCCGCCGTTGTCGAGATCCACCGAGAACGCGGTATTGGCACCGGGCGAGACCTTGATGTTGAGATCGGCCTGGCCGATCTTGTCGCCCGGCGACAGCGTCGTGCTGACGGTGATGCCGCGCAGATCGCCGAGAGTGAAGAGTGCGCGTTCGATGAGCTCGCGCTCGGCGACCGGATTGCCGCGCAGGATGTCGACGATGCGGTCGAGAAACTCCGGTGCCACCTTGACGCCCGGCTCCACCTCAATCTTGACGGCGCCGATGCGACCCTCGAGCACCTGCACGGTGACGACGCCATCGGCCAGGCTCTGTTCCGGGATGTAGGCCTGCGCCAGGAACAGCCCTTCTCGCTGCAGCGCCACTTCGAGATCCTTGGCGGCATCTTCCAGATCGGCGAGCGTCTTGTCGGGGCCGACGTACTTCTGCAGCAAGGGCATCAGCCGGTCAGCCCGCGCCGCGGCGAGGCCGGCGATGCGAAAGCCCTTGACCTGCACCTTGGCGCCGCCGCCCGCCGTCGGCTCTGAGACTGCGCGGGGCAGTCTCAGCGCGGGCTGGTCCTGCTCGGTGCGCGGTGGCGCAATGAGCGAGGGCTGGACCTGCTGTAGTACCGAGCCGGCGTTCGGCTGGGGTGGCGACGGCGCTGTTTGGGCAAGCGCCCCGCCGCAGGCCAAGCCGAACAGCGCCAGGCCACAGAAGGCATGACGGGACAGCACTCGCAAGATCGAAGCGAAATTCGGCATGGGTCGTCTGAAGGAGCGCGAAGGGCTCTTCTTCGCGGAGACGCTGACCTTACGAAGGACATCTCGCCCTGTCAATCGTCCCAATTCAGGGTGTATCTGTCCCCATGCGCAGACATGCCGACCCGCACCTTGTCAGCGAATCAGAAAAGCGATTGCTGACGGGCCAGCCGCCACGAAGGCGCGCCATCTTTCATGCACGCCAGCATCCACAGCTCGCGAAAGGGCACGGCGCCGCGATCTGCCGATTCGCGAATGAGGCCGGAAAACTCGACGCTCGCCAGGTAGGCAGCGCTTAGCTCCTCGAGGCCGAGCAACTCGGCGTGCAAGGTGATGACGTCGGTACGGCTGCCGGCGCCACCGCGAGCCGTGAGGACGTGCAGCAGCTCTTCGAGCATGTCCGGAGTGGTCAGGCTCTTCAGGGTCGAGATGTCGCTGGCGTCCCAGGCCGCTTGCAGACGAATGAAGCGGCCTCGCGCCGCGTCGAGCACGGCCTCACCATTGAGGCCGGCGGGAATGGCGATCGGCGTCTCCCGCACGGCGATGTTGCGCATCGGCGTGACCGCCGTCGAGCGCTCGCTACGACTTCGTTGATATCGCCAGGCCGCGACCCCTCCAGCGACAACGCCGATCGCCGCGATCGCGAAGCCGCCTGCCTCGGATGGCAACGCCCGCGCGCCGAGAACAGCCCAGAGCGCAGCGACGACGCCGATCGAGGTGGTGAGGCCGCCGACGCCGAAGCTACCCGCCGCGGCCGCCGGCGTCGAGCCGAGCAGGAGCGGCAGGCCGAGGCCGAGCGACAGGCCACCGCGCCAGCGAGGCGCAACCCGCCTCAGCATTTGATCCCCACATGCAGCGCGACGACGCCGGCAGCAAGATTGTGAACGTCGACGTGCGCAAAGCCGGCCGCCTTCATCATCGATTTCAGCTCGACCTGGTCGGGGTGGACGCGGATCGACTCGGCCAGATAGCGGTAGCTGTCGCCGTCCCCGGCGACCCACTGGCCGATCCGCGGCAGCACCTTGAACGAATACCAGTCGTAGGCCTTCTGGAGCGGCGCCGCGACTTTGGAAAACTCGAGCACGAGGAGCCGGCCGCCCGTCTTCAGTACCCGCGCCATCTCGGCCAGCGCCTTGTCCTTGTGCGTCATGTTGCGCAGGCCGAAGGCGACGCTCACCAGATCGAAACTCCCGGATGCGAACGGCAGCGACTCGGCATCGCACAGCAACGTCGGCAGGACGACGCCTTCGTCGATCAGCCGGTCGCGACCCTGGCGAAGCATCGCCTCGTTGATGTCGGTGTGAACCACCGTGCCCATTGCGCCGGCCCGCTTGGCGAATGCCCGCGCCAGGTCGCCGGTGCCGCCGGCAAGGTCGAGCACCTTGTCGCCGCCGCGCACGTTGGCGACGGCCACCGCATAGGCCTTCCAGGCGCGGTGCAGGCCGAGCGACATCAGGTCGTTCATCAGGTCGTACTTTGGCGCCACCGAATCGAAGACGCCGCGCACGCGCTCCGCCTTCGCCGCTTCGTCGACCGAAGCGAAGCCAAAGTGCGTCTCGCTCATGGGCGCCGCCTCGCCTTCAGTGGTGATGACCGCACGACGACGCGGCCGCGCCCGTCGCGCCCATCGGTGCGTCGCGGTCGACGCCGTCGCGGCTCAGGCGCTCTTCGTATTGCTTCCACAGCTCGGCCTGCTTCGAGCCCAGGTGATAGAGGTAGTCCCACGAGAAGATGCCGGTGTCGTGGCCGTCGGAAAAACGCGGCTGCACCGCATAGTTGCCGATCGGCTCGAGCGCATCGAGGCCGACTTCGCGCTTGCCCGTCTGCAGCACTTCCTGGCCCGGGCCATGGCCCTGCACTTCCGCCGACGGCGAATACACGCGCATCAGCTCGAACGGAATGCGAAACGTGCGGCCGTCATTGAAGCCCACCTCGAGCACGCGCGACTGACCGTGCACCGTGATGCCGGTGGGTTGCGGAGTCTGTGAAGTGAGGCCAGCCATGGAACGCAGTTGCGGGAGCGAAGTTGGCAGGAAGTCTAACGAAGGGGCGCGCGCCCCTTCTCGACAGGGGAGATTGACGCGGTCACGGCGTGGATCGCGGCGAGGTGAACCTCGAGAAGCACGGCGCGCTTGTGCGCGAGTCTCTCAGACCAGCACGCGCTCGATACCGCCTTGGTTGGCTCGCCCCACATACTCGGGCATCCAATCGACGCCGAGGATGCGATTGGCCATCTCGACGACGATGTAGTCGGCTTCGAGCAGGCCGCTCGCGAGGTCGCCCTTGTAGCGCTGCAACCCCTGCAGGCAGCTCGGGCAAGAGGTCAGGATCTTGAGGTTGCCCTTGGCCGCCTCAGCGCCGGCGCTCGCCACGATCGTCGTGCGCAAGGCCGTCTCGTCTTTCCTCAGCTCTTCTTCCTTTCGAAAGCGCACCTGGGTGGCGATGTCCGGCCGGGTGATGCCGAAGGTTCCGCTCTCGCCGCAGCAGCGATCGCTTTTCCTCACGTTGTTGCCGACGAGTGCCTTGACGGTCAGGATCGGCTCGCGCAGCTTCATGGGGCTGTGGCATGGGTCGTGGAACAGATAGCCGGGTGCTGCGGCATCGGGGCCGCTTGCGCCGCCGAGCGTGATGCCCTTTTCGAGCAGGTACTCATGGATGTCGATGATCCGGCAGCCCGGGAATATCTCCTCGAACTTGTAGCCCTGCAGCTGGTCGTAGCACGTGCCGCAGCTGACCACGACGGTCTTGATGTCCAGGTAGTTGAGCGTGTTGGCGACGCGGTGAAAGAGCACCCGGTTGTCGGTGATGATTTTCTCCGCCTTGTCGTAGTCGCCCGAGCCGCGCTGCGGGTAGCCACAGCAGAGATAACCGGGCGGCAGCACCGTCTGCACACCGGCGTGCCAGAGCATCGCCTGCGTCGCCAGGCCGACCTGCGAGAACAGACGCTCCGAGCCGCAGCCCGGGAAGTAGAAGACCGCCTCGGTTTCGGCGCTCGTCGTCTCCGGGTTGCGGATGATGGGCACGTAGTCCTTGTCCTCGATGTCGAGCAAGGCGCGCGCCGTCTTGTTCGGCAAGCCACCCGGCATCTTCTTGTTGATGAAGTGGATCACCTGCTCCTTGAGCGGCGGCGTGCCGACGGTCGAGCGTGGCTTGGCGGTCTGCTGGTTGGCCAGCCCGCGCAGCAGGTTGTTGGCCGTGCGCTGCAGCGAAAAGCCGATGTCGACCATCGCCGTGCGCATGACCTTGATCGTTTCGGGGCTGGTCGCATTGAGGAAGAACATCGCCGCCGCGCTGGCCGGTCGAAAGCTCTTCTGGCCCATCTTGCGCAGCAGGTTCCTCATGTTCATCGACACGTCGCCGAAGTCGATGTCGACCGGGCAAGGCGCCAGGCACTTGTGGCAAACGGTGCAGTGGTCGGCAACGTCTTCGAACTCCTCCCAGTGCCGAATCGAGATGCCGCGCCGCGTCTGCTCCTCGTAGAGAAAGGCCTCGACCAGCAGCGAGGTCGCGAGGATCTTGTTGCGCGGGCTGTACAGCAGGTTGGCGCGCGGCACGTGAGTGGTGCAGACCGGCTTGCACTTGCCGCAGCGCAGGCAGTCCTTGATCGAGTTGGCGATCTCGCCGATGTCGCTCTGCTGCATGATGAGCGACTCGTGTCCCATCAGGCCGAAGCTCGGCGTATAGGCGTTGGTGAGGTCGGCGCGCACCGGCGCCGCGGCCACGCCATCGGCCGGGAAGAGCGCCCCGCGCAGGAGCTTTCCCTGGTTGAACCGTCCTTCCGGGTCGACCTGCCGCTTGTAGGCGGCAAACGCCGCAAGCTCCTCGTCCGTGACGAACTCGAGCTTGGTGATGCCGATGCCGTGCTCGCCCGAAATCACGCCGTCCAGGTGGCGTGCCAGCTTCATGATCCGCGCCACGGCGGCATGCGCCGTCTGCAGCATCTCGTAGTTGTCGCTGTTGACCGGGATGTTGGTGTGCACGTTGCCGTCGCCGGCATGCATGTGCAGCGCGATCCAGACGCGGCCCTTCAACACCTCGGCGTGGATGCGTTCGCATTCGTCGACGATTGGCTTCAATGCGGCGCCGGCGAAGATCGATTGCAGCGGTGCGCGGAGCTGCGTCTTCCACGAGGCCCGCAGGGTGTGGTCCTGAAGCAGCGCGAAGACCGTTCGGCCCGGCTCGACCCGCGACGGGAGATCGAGATCGGCGAGCCAGCCCCGCCACAGCGCACCCACCTCACGCAGCAGCGCCAGCGCTTGCTGCACCCGGTCCTCGAGCAGCTCGGCCGAAGCGATCTCGCCGGCATCGTCGCTCTTGCCGAGCGGCAGCGAGCCACTCTCGAAGAACGCCTCGAGGCGCTCGACAAGGGCGATCTTGTTGGCCAGGCTGAGCTCGATGTTGATCCGCTCGATCGCTTCGGTGTACTCGCCCATCCGCGGCAGCGGGATGACGACGTCCTCGTTGATCTTGAAGGCGTTCGTGTGCTTGCTGATCGCCGCCGTGCGCTTGCGGTCGAGCCAGAACTTCTTGCGCGCGTCTGCGCCGACGGCGACGAAGCCCTCGCCCGAGCGCGCGTTGGCGATGCGCACGACCTCGCTGGTGGCGCGCGCCACGGCGTCGGCGTCGTCGCCGACGATGTCGCCGAAAAGGGCCATCTTCGGCAAG
>JALYSL010000284.1 GCA_030854825.1 Pseudomonadota bacterium | reverse complement strand
CCGCCATCCTGCTCAACATCCCCGGCACCGCCGCCAATGCCGCGTCGTGTGCCGACGGCTACGCGCTCGCCCTGCGTGGCGAGGCCGGCCGCGCCATCGGCATCGCCACTTCGGGCGCCTTCATGGGCACCTTGTTCGGCGTGACGATGTCCGGGACGATCGTCGGCGACGACCCGCTGAAGGGCTGGCTGATGGGCGCGCTCGGCCTCTTCGTGGCGCAGATCGGCCAGGAAGGCCTCTATGCGTACAACCGCTTCACCTTCGGCTGGAGCCAGCTCGAAGGGGGCATCTCGCTGATCCCGGCGCTGGTCGGCGCCTTCGGTTTCGCCGAGGTGCTGACGACGCTCTCCGAGCCCGTGGAGCGCAAGCTGGTCGACCTGAAGGACTCGGTGCTGCCGCGCTTTCGCGAAGTGGCGAAGTACTGGCGCACCGTCCTGCGCTCGGGCGTCATCGGCGTGCTGACCGGCCTGATGCCGGGCGTCGGCGAAGACTCGGGCGCCTGGATGTCGTATGCCGCGGCCAAGGCATCGAGCAAGGAGAAGGAGCTGTTCGGCAAGGGCTCGATCGACGGCCTCATGGCGGCCGAGACCGGCGACATGGCCTCGATCCCCGGCCACATCATTCCGGCGCTAGCACTCGGCATTCCCGGCTCCGCGCCTTCGGCCGTGCTCCTGGCGGCGATGATCATCCACGGCATCCAACCCGGGCCGATGATGCTGATCCAGCACCCGCAGTTCATCTACGAGGTCGTGGCCATGACCTCGCTGGCCACCGTGAGCATCCTCATCTTCGGCCTCTTCCTGGTGAAGCCGCTGCTGCTCGTGCTGCGCATCAAGCGGACGGTGCTGATGCCGATCATCTTTCTGCTCTGCACCGTCGGCGCGTACGCCAGCGCCTCGCGCCTGTTCGACATCGACTGCATGCTGGTGATCGGCATCGGCGCTTTCTTCCTGCGCCGGCGCGGCTACCAGATGGCGCCCTTCGTGCTCGGCCTGGTGCTCGGCGGCCTGCTCGACAAGAGCCTGCGCCGCGGCCTCGTGCTCTCCGATGGCAGCCTGCTGCCCTTCTTCACGCGGCCGATCTCGGCCGCCTTCGCCACCGTCGTGATCTTCACGCTGCTGCTGTACGTGCCGCCGTTCAAGGCCGCCGTGCAGGCCGTCACCGGCGGCGTGGGCTCGTTGCTGCGATCGCCGTTCAGGCGCCGGCTGCGCGATGGAGACGCGGCATGAAGCTGTCGCTCTGCAACGAGGTGCTCGGCGAGCTGCCTTTCGAAGCGCAATGCCGGTTGGCCGCTGACCTCGGCTACGACGGCCTCGAGATCGCGCCCTTCACGCTCGCCGAGGCGCCACAACGGATCGATGCCGCCGAAGCGCGGCGCCTGCGCGCCGTCGTCGAATCGTCGGGGCTCGTCGTCACCGGCCTGCACTGGCTGCTCGTCAAACCAGCCGGCCTGTCGGTGACGACGGCCGATGCGAGCGTGCGCCGGCGCACGCTCGAGGTCGTGACTCGGCTGATCGGCCTGTGCGCCGAGCTCGGCGGCAAGGTGCTCGTGCACGGCTCGCCGAAGCAGCGCGAAGTGGCGGCGGGCGAGACGCGCGAGGTCGCGCTGGCGCGCCTGCAGGATTTCCTCGCCGCCATCGCCGACGTCGCGCTGAAGCTCGGCGTCGTCTACTGCATCGAGCCGCTCTCGCCGCGCGAAACCTCGATCGTCAACACCGTCGCCGAAGCCGCCGCGCTCGTTCGCGCCGTCGACAGCCCCAGCCTGCGCACCATGATCGATTGCAGCGCCGCCGGCCAGAGCGAGACGCAATCGGTGCCCGAGCTCATCGACGCGTGGCTGCCGACCGGCCTGGTTGCGCACGTCCAGGTGAACGACCCGAACCGGCGCGCGCCGGGCCAGGGCGAGATGCGCTTCGCGCCGATCTTCGCGGCGCTGAAGCGCAGGGGCTACGACGGCACGGTCGCCGTCGAGCCGTTCGACTACGTGCCCGACGGCCCGGGCGCCGCGGCCTTCGCGGCCGGCTACCTGCGCGGCATTCTCGAATCGCTGCGCTGAACTCATCCTCTTGCAGGCAACGCACATGGCAACACGACGACTCGGTCTCATCATGCACGGCGTCACCGGCCGGATGGGCCTGAACCAGCATCTGATCCGCTCGATCTGCGCGATCCGGGCGCAAGGCGGCGTCGCGCTGGCGAACGGCGACAAGGTCCTGCCCGACCCGATCCTGATCGGCCGCAATGCCGAGAAGATCGAGGCGCTGGCGCGCGCCCATGGCATCTCCCGCTGGGGCACCGACCTCGATGCTGCCCTGGCGAACAAGGACGACACCGTCTTCTTCGACGCCGGCACGACGCAGATGCGGCCACAGCTGCTGGCCAAGGCGCTGCGCGCCGGCAAGCATGTCTACTGCGAAAAGCCGATCGCCACGAATCTCAACGAGGCGGTCGCGATCGCGCGCGCCGCCGAGGCTTCGGGCCTGAAGCACGGCGCCGTGCAGGACAAGCTGTTCCTGCCCGGCCTGCGCAAGCTCGACATGCTGCGCCGGGCCGGCTTCTTCGGCCGCATGCTCGCCGTGCGCATCGACTTCGGTTACTGGGTCTTCGAAGGCGACCTGCAGCCGATCCAGCGGCCG
>JALYSL010000431.1 GCA_030854825.1 Pseudomonadota bacterium | reverse complement strand
CTCCCACCCTTTGCACTTGAGGATCCAACCCGGCTGGCCGCCGCCCGATGCATTGCCGGCGCGCGGCACGGCGTCGCCGAACGTGCCGTTCGGATATTGCGGGTATTCCTCCATCACGCCCGTGCGCGTGAGGCGCTGCTGGTCGCGCAGCTTGACCCGGCAGAGGTTGAGCACCGCGTCCTGCATGGCCGCCTGCACGCGCTGGCCGCGCCCGGTGGTGTTGCGCTGATAGAGCGCCGCGACGATGCCGAGGGCCAGGTGCAACCCGGTGCCGCTGTCGCCGATCTGCGCGCCGGTGACGAGCGGCGGGCCGTCGTCGAAGCCGGTGGTCGAGGCCGAGCCACCGGCGCACTGGGCGACGTTCTCGTAGACCTTGCAGTCTTCGTACGGCCCGGGGCCGAAGCCCTTGATCGAAGCGACGATCATTCTCGGGTTGAGCTCCTGGATGTGCTCCCAGGTGAAGCCCATGCGGTCGAGCGCGCCGGGCGCGAAGTTCTCGACCAGGACGTCGCAGGTCTTGATCAGGCGGTCGACGACCTCCTTGCCTTTCGCATCCTTGGTGTTGACCGTGATCGAGCGCTTGTTGTGGTTCAGCATCGTGAAGTAGAGACTGTCGACGTCGGGAATGTCGCGCAGCTGGCCGCGCGTCGCATCGCCTTCGCCGGCGCGCTCCACCTTGATCACGTCGGCGCCGAACCAGGCCAGCAGCTGGGTGCAGGTCGGGCCCGATTGAACGTGCGTGAAATCGAGGATGCGAACCCCGTCGAGTGCCTTGCTCATGTTGCTACCTTCTTGAGAATCAGACGTTCGACGACTTCTTCATCGCCGCGCTTTGCGGATTGAGACTGGTGATGCGGCCGCTCTCGGTGCCGGCGGTCTCGTCGATCACCGCGTTGATGAGTGTCGGCCGGCCCGATGCCACCGCCTCGACCAGTGCCTTTTGCAGCTCGTCGCAGGTCGTCGCATGGACGCCGACGCCGCCGAAGGCCTCCATCAGCTTGTCGTAGCGGGCGTTCTTGACGAACATCGTCGGCGCCACGTCGCTCGTGCCCGACGTGTTCACGTCGGTGCCCCGGTAGACGCCGTTGTTGTTGAAGACAATCACGCACACCGGCAGGTTGTAGCGGCAGATCGTCTCGACCTCCATGCCACCGAAGCCGAAGGCGCTGTCGCCCTCGATCGCGATCACCGGCTTGCCGGTGACCACCGCAGCGGCGATGGCGAAGCCCATGCCGATGCCCATGATTCCCCAGGTGCCGACGTCGAGGCGCTTCCTCGGCTCGTACATGTCGACGATCGAACGCGCGAAATCGAGCGTGTTGGCGCCTTCGTTGACGACGATCGCGTCGGGCCGCGCCTTGACCTGGTCGCGGATCACGCTGAGCGCGCTGTGGAAGTTCATCGGCGACGGCCGCGCCGCCAACTGCGCCGCCATCTTCGACTGGTTCTTGTCCTTGCGCTCGGCGATGCCGCTGGTCCACTCGGCCGGCGGCTTGGCCCAGTTCGCGCCCAGCCCGGCCAACAATGCGGCGACGCACGAGCCGATGTCGCCGATCAGCGGCGCCGCGATGGCGACGTTGCTGTCGATCTCGGTCGGCGAGATGTCGATCTGGACGAACTGCTTGGCGCCCTTGTCGGCGCCCCAGGTCTTGCCCTTGCCGTGCGAGAGCAGCCAGTTGAGCCGCGCCCCGACCAGCATCACCACGTCGGCTTCGGCGAGCACGTGCGAGCGCGTCGCGGAAGCCGATTGCGCGTGCGTATCGGGCAGCAGGCCCTTGGCCATCGACATCGGCAGATAGGGAATGCCGGTCTTCTCGATCAGGGCGCGGATGTCGGCATCGGCCTGCGCATAGGCGGCGCCCTTGCCGAGCAGGATCAGCGGCTTCTTCGCGCCCCTCAGCAGATCGAGCGCGCGCTTGACGGCCTCGGGCGCCGGGATCTGCTTCGGCGCCGGATCGACCACCTTGATGAGCGAAGCCTTGCCCTTGGCCGCATCCATCGTCTGTGCGAACAGCTTGGCCGGCAGGTCGAGGTACACGCCGCCCGGGCGGCCCGACAGCGCAGCGCGGATCGCCCGCGCGACGCCGACGCCGATGTCTTCGGCATGCAGCACGCGGTAGGCCGCCTTGCAGAGGGGCTTGGCAATGGCGAGCTGATCCATTTCCTCGTAGTCGCCCTGCTGCAGGTCGACGATCTCGCGCTCGCTGGAGCCGCTGATCTGGATCATCGGGAAGCAGTTGGTCGTCGCGTTGGCGAGTGCCGTCAGGCCGTTGAGAAAGCCCGGCGCCGACACCGTCAGGCAGATGCCGGGTTTTTGCGTCAGGAAGCCGGCGGCGGCGGCGGCGTTGCCGGCCTGCTGCTCGTGGCGAAACGAGATCACCCGAACGCCCTCGGCCTGGAGCTTGCGCGTGAGGTCAGTGATGGGAATGCCGGGCAGGCCGAAGACGGTGTCGATGTCGTTCAGCTTCAGCGCATCGATGAGCAGGTGAAAGCCGTCGATCGTCTCGGCGACGTTCGCCGGCTGCGATGTGTCGTGAAGGGTCGAGGCGGTGCGGTTTTCGATGACAGAAGACATGGAAATTCCTTGGGTGTGCGGGGCACCGGGCTGAGCGCTCCGTTCTCCGGGCGACCCGGACGGTGCGGCCTGCGGCTCGGCAAACGGCAAGCCAAGACTATGATCAGAGCAGCCGCTGTCGGGAATGACCGTGGTCAAGTTTCATGAATTTCTTCCCCGACACATGACGAGCATTGGAAATCACCCGGAACGAAACGTCATCAAGCTTCAGCTGAAGCAGAACACGGTCTTGCAGGACCTCGGAGACGAAGATCGCGCCGAGCTCGAGCCCCATCTGAGCATCAGCGAAGGCAACAAGGGTGACGTGCTGGTGCACCAGGGCGTGCGCGAGATGGAGCAGTACTTCATTCTCGACGGCATTCTCAAGCGCGTCGTCGCCAACAAGGAAGGCAAGGAGATGATCCTCCGTTTTGCCGACGGCGGCGAAATGGAGACCAGCTACGCGGCGTGGCGCCTGGGGACGCCGACGCCTTACGGCATCGTCTGCGTGACCAAGGCCCGCGTGGCGCGCATGCCGCTCGAGGCGTGGGTCGCCTTCCTTGACCGGCACGTTGCGGCCAAGCAGGCTTTCGAGCTCTGCGTCATGCGCGGGATGAGCGAAGTGATGGCCCACACCATCACGCTGCATCTGCTCGATGCGCCGGGCCGGGTCAAGCGCTTCCTGAGAAAGCAGCCCCGGTTGCTCGACCGCATTCCGCAAAAGGAGCTCGCCTCCTACCTGAATCTTTCGGCCGAGACCCTGAGCCGGCTGATGCACAGCGGAATCGTCTGACCGCTCGGCACCCGGCGCTGCCCACGAGCGGCAGCAGCGGCGGTGCCGAGAGGGTTCACACGACCACCGATGGATCGGCGTTGGCTCGCTCGATCGTGCGCCTGCGTATCGGCGCGAGCACGACCTTGGCGGCGATACCGGCAGCGATGGCGATCCCCGCGGTGACGATGAAGACGCTGTCCCAGTTACCCTTGACCACCATGAACGAGCTCGCCGCCACGACCAGGGACGCAGTGCCCTTGGCCGTATAGAGAGTCCCGGCATTGCCGGCCGCGTTCTTGATGCCGAAGGTGTCGGCACACAGCGCCGGGAAGATCGAGTAGATCTCGCCCCAGAACAGGAACACGAGCGGCGCGAAGGTCAGGAAGGCGTACGGGTTGTGGCCGAACTTCATGAGGCCCAGCAGCGCCAGCCCCTCGCCCACGAAGACAATCAGCATCGTGTTCTCGCGGCCGATCCGGTCGGAGATGAAGCCGCACAAGGGCCGCGTGAAGCCGTTGCAGAGGTTATCGATGACCAGGGTGAGCGTGAGCAGCGGCAAGG
>JALYSL010000260.1 GCA_030854825.1 Pseudomonadota bacterium | reverse complement strand
GCGCCGAGACGGCGGCGACGGCGCGAACGCTGCTCGCTGCCGTATTGCCTGCCTCTTCGGCGAAGCGCAGCAGGGCGTTGCCGCCGAGCGAGACGCCCGCAGCGACGACCGGGCCGCGGTGCAGCGTGCGACAGTGCGCCAGCAGCCACGCCACCTCTTGCCAGTCGCCCGAGTGATAGGCGCGCGGGGCGAGGTTGAGCTCGCCGGAGCAGCCGCGAAAGTGCGGCAGCGCGAAACGCCAGCCCCGCTGCCGCGCCTCAGCCGCGAAGGCCTGCGCATAGTGGCTGGATGACGATCCCTCGAGGCCGTGAAAGAGCACGAGCAGCGTCGCGTCGGCGTCTTCACCTTGCCAGTCGACGTCGACGAAATCGCCATCGGGCGCGCTCCAGCGTTCGCGTCGAAACGACGGCGACGTGCCGAGATAGCGGCGGCTGAACAGCGCCGGCCAGATCGTCTGCAGGTGGCCTCCGGGCAGCCAGCGCGGCGCGCGGTAATCGTCCATCAGTGCAGGATCGATGCTGCCTCCGCCACATCCTGCACTTCGGCGCTCGTTCCAGGGCTGGCGTGGTGCGCCACCAAGCGCCAGCCCTGCGCCGATTTCACATAGACGTTGGTGGCAATGACCCAGGCGAAGCGCTCGCCCTCCGACGTCAGGATGCGAATGCGCTCGAGGACGCTGTGCACGGCCGTCGAATGGGCATCGAGCCGACGCACTCTTTCCGGCCGCGCGTCGATCGATCCGTTGGCGAACATCGCGTCGAACGAGGCGCGGATCGCCGGCGCGCCGACCAGGCGTGGGCCGCCGGGGTGGACGCAGGCGATCTCGTCATCGTCCGACCAGAGCGCCATCAGGCGATCGATGTCGCCGCGCTGCAACGCTTCGTAGAACTCGATCTCGACATCGTCGGCCGATCCGGTGACGGGGGCAGGCGGTTTCGGGCGGCGCATCGGTTAGTCTCCTCAGCTGAATTGTAGGAAGGCCGCCGGCCTTCGATGCCACCGCTTCATGGTCAAACCCGCCGCCGACTGGACCGAGCGCAGCCTCGATCTCTCGCGCCTTCTCGGCCGCGCCGGCCTCGGCGATCGTGCGGCATTTGCCACGCTCTACGAGCGCACCAGCTCGCATCTGTTCGCCGTCGTTCTCCGTATCAACCGGGATCGCAGTCAGGCCGAGGACATCTTGCAGGAGGTCTACGTCAACGTCTGGCGGGCGGCGCAAAGCTTCGATGCGGCGCAAAGCCAGCCCCTGACCTGGCTCACCAGCATCGCCCGCAATCGCGCCATCGATAGCCTGCGCCGCATTCAGACGCAGCCGAAGATGCAATCCCCGAGCAGCGCCGTCGGCGCTGCCGACGCCGAGGACGAGAACGTGTACGACACCGTGGCCGATGCCAGTCTCGGTCCGCTCGATCTGCTGAGCCGGGCCTCGGAGACGCGCGCGCTCGACCAGTGCATGGACAAGCTCTCGGCGCTGCAGCGGCAAAGCGTGGCGCTGGCCTTTTTTCACGGCCTCAGCCACGCCGAGGTGGCAGCGCAGTTGCGCCAACCCCTGGGCACCGTCAAGTCCTGGGTGCGGCGCGCCTTGATGACGCTGAAAAGCTGCCTGCAAGGCGCCGTAGAGCGGGATTGACATGGACTACGGCCGCGCCGATCTTGCCGACCGCCTCGCCGCGGAGTACGTCGCCGGGACGCTGCGCGGCGGGGCGCGGCGGCGGTTCGAAAGCCTGTTGCCGGCGCACGCGCTGTTGCGCCAGTCGACGCGAGACTGGCAGGAGCGGCTGATTCCGCTCACCGCCGCGATCGCGCCGATCCAGCCGCCAGGCGAAATCTGGCACCGCATTTCCGAGCGCATCGAGAGCGGCCGGCGCGATGCGCAGGTCAACCGGGGCGCCTGGCATCGCTTGTCTTTCTGGCGCGGCCTCACGGCATTCGCCAGCATCGCGGTGATCGGGCTTGCCCTGCTGCTCGCCAATCCGCGCGCGGTGCCGCCGCCGGTCGTCGTCGTGCTGGCGGCGACCAACGCGGCCGCGAGTGCGCTGCAGCCGACCTCGATCGTCGCCAGCATCAGCGGCGATGGCGCCAGCCTGGTCACACGGGCCATCGTTCCGGTCTCGGTGCAGGCCAATCGCTCGCTCGAGTTGTGGGCCGTGCCGACCACGGGCACGCCGCGCTCGCTCGGCTTGCTGCCGGGCGG
>JALYSL010000246.1 GCA_030854825.1 Pseudomonadota bacterium | reverse complement strand
CGGCCGGCCAGAGCGCCTGGCGTCGATCGGCCGCGACATCACCGACATGAAGCGGGCGGCGCAGCGGCTGGCGGCCAATGAAGCGCAGTTTCGAGTCTTCGCGCAGGCGATGCCAAACCACGTCTGGACCGCGCCGCCCGACGGCCTGCTCGACTGGTTCAACGACCGCGTCTACGAATACAGCGGAGCCGCGGCCGGAGCCCTGAACGGACTGGGCTGGACGATCATGGTGCATGCCGACGACCTGGGCGCCGCCGGCGAGCGCTGGGCCGCGGCGCTGTCATCCGGAACGCCTTACGAGACCGAGTTCCGGCTACGCCGCCGCGACGGTGAATATCGCTGGCACATCGCCCGCGCGGAGCCCATCCGCGACGGCAGCGGCTCGGTCACGCGCTGGATCGGCACCAACACCGACATCGCCGAGCAGAAGGCGAACGCCGAAGCGCTCGCTCATCTCAATCAGCACCTCGAGCGCGAGATCGCCGAGCGCACCGCGAGCCGCAACCGCATCTGGCAGCTTTCCACCGACCTCATGCTCGCCGCACAGGTGAGCGGCGTCATAAGCGCGGTGAACCCCGCATGGGCGACGCTGCTCGGCTGGAGCGATGAGGAGCTGGTCGGCCGCAACTTCATCGATCTCGTGCATGACGACGATCGTTCGATCGCCCTGAGCGCCGGTGCGCAGATCAGGAAGGGCAAAACCGTCGTCCGGTTCGAACTGCGCGACCTGCACAAGGACGGCGGCCATCGCCTGGTCGACTGGGCGGCGGTGCTCGGCGACGATGTCATCTACGCCGTCGGCCGCGACGTCACCGCCGAGCGCGCTCGTGCCGACGCGCTGCGCAGCACCGAGGCACAGCTGCGGCAGGCGCAGAAGATGGAAGCTGTCGGGCAACTGACCGGCGGCGTCGCGCACGATTTCAACAATATCCTTCAGGTGATCTCGGGCAACCTGCAACTGATCGCCCGGCAGGTAGCCGGCAATGAGAAGATAGAGCGCCGCGTACAAAGCGCGCTGACCGCGGTCGGGCGCGGCGCCACGCTGTCGAAGCAGCTGCTCGCCTTCAGCCGGCGCCAGGCGCTGGAGCCGAAAGTGGGCAACGTCGGCCGTCTCGTGTCGGCGATGGACGACATGCTGCGCCGCGCGCTCGGTGACGGCATCGAGCTCGAAACGAGCGCTTCCGGCGGCCTCTGGAACTGCCTGGTCGACCCGACGCAGATCGAAACCGCGCTGCTCAATCTCGCCATCAATTCCCGCGACGCCATGGACGGCAGCGGCAAGCTGACCATCGAGGTCGGCAACGCCTCTCTCGATGATGCCTACGCGCGCGCCAACGTCGACGCCGCGGCCGGGCAATATGTCGTCATCGTCGTCAGCGACACCGGCGTCGGCATGACGCCCGACGTGATCGCGCAGGCGTTCGAGCCATTCTTCTCCACCAAGGCCGAAGGCAAGGGCACCGGACTCGGCCTGTCGATGGTCTACGGCTTCGCCAAGCAGTCGAGCGGGCACGTCAAGATCCACAGCGAGCCCGGGCAGGGAACGAGCGTGAAGCTCTATCTGCCGCGCTCGCAGCAGAGCGCCGACGCACTGGCCGTCAGCGAGATGGGCCTGGCCGCCGGCGGCGCCGAGACCATCCTCATTGCCGAAGACGATGCCCAAGTCCGTGCCACGGTCGTCGAGATGCTGAGCGAGCTCGGCTATCGCCTGCTGATGGCCGACGACGCCATGGCCGCGCTGCGCATCGTCGAAAGCGGCGCACCGGTCGATCTGCTCTTTACCGATGTCGTGATGCCCGGCGCCTTGAAAAGCCCCGAGCTTGCGCGCAAGGTGCGCGAATGCTGCCCCGGCATCGCCGTTCTCTTCACGTCCGGCTACACCGAAAACGCGATCGTTCACGGCGGCCGGCTCGATGCCGGCGTGGAGCTTCTCTCGAAGCCCTACACGCGCGAGGAGCTGGCGCGCAAGATACGCAAGGTGCTCGACGAGGGTGCCCCGGCTGGTGCCTCGGGTCGGAATCGCCCTTCCGTCTGAAAGCCGCGCAATCGCTGGCTTTCGCCTCGCTTCTGGTCGCGTTGTGCCCAGGTCTGAACAAATGACACGCCAACTCAAGATCAACATCATCGGCAGTGGCAATATTGGCACCGATCCCATGATCAAGATCCTGCGCCATCGCCGGCACATCACGATGGGCGCGATGGTCGGCATCGACGCCGCCTCGAATGGGCTGGCACGCGCCGCGTGCAGGAAGACATGATCGTCGACGTGGCGTTGGACCTGCTGAAGCGCCGATAGCCGGCGATTGCGACAAGCTTAGATTTCTCCTTACCCTGAGATGTGGACACCATGACCTCGTTCATTCAAGCGCGCGACCTGTTGCTGCGCCACCGCGATGACTACGCCACCGCTTACCGCGAATTCAGGTGGCCGGTACTTGACCAGTTCAACTGGGCGCTAGATCACTTCGACGTGATGGCCCGCGGCAACACCGCCCCGGCCCTGCACATCGTCGGTGAAGACGGCAGCGAGATGAAGTGCTCGTTCGAGGAGATGTCGCAGCGTTCGTCTCAAGTCGCGAATTACTTGCGCGGCCTCGGCGTCAAGCGCGGTGACCGCATCCTGCTGATGCTGGGCAACGAGCTGCCGTTATGGGAGGTGATGATCGCGTCGATCAAGCTCGGCGCGGTGCTGATCCCGGCCACGTCGCTGCTCACCACGGACGATCTGCGCGATCGGATCGAGCGCGGCGACGTGCGCCATGTGGTGACTGCGAGCGCGCAGACGGACAAGTTCGCGCCGCTGGCAGGCGACTACACCCGCGTCAGCATCGGCGAGCCGGTGCCGGGATGGCAGCGGTTCGAGGACGCAGCAAGCGCACCGATCGCATTCGATCCCGACGGCGTGACACGCGCCAGCGACCCACTGCTGCTGTACTTCACTTCCGGCACCACGTCGAAGCCGAAGCTGGTGCTGCACACCCACCAGAGCTATCCGGTCGGACACCTGTCGACGATGTACTGGATCGGCCTGAAGCCGGCCGACGTGCATCTGAACATCTCGTCGCCGGGCTGGGCCAAGCACGCGTGGAGCTGCTTCTTCGCGCCCTGGAACGCGGGCGCCTGCATCTTCATCTACAACTACGGCCGCTTCAACGCGCAAGGCTTGCTGGGCGTGCTCGAACGGCACCGCGTGACCAGCCTGTGCGCGCCGCCGACAGTGTGGCGCATGCTGATCCAGGAAGACCTCGCGGCGTTCAAGGGCCGGCTGACCCTGCGCGAAGTGATCGGCGCCGGAGAGCCGCTGAACCCCGAGATCATCGAGCAGGTGCGCAACGCCTGGGACCTGACCTTGCGTGACGGCTACGGCCAGACCGAGACGACCGCACAGATCGGCAACCCACCCGGGCAACTGCTCAAGCCCGGCTCGATGGGCCGGCCGCTGCCCGGTTACCGCATTGCCCTGCTCGATCCCGACGGCCGGCCGGCCGCTGAAGGCGAAGTGTGCCTGGATCTCGCACACCGCCCGCTCGGCCTGATGGTGGCCTACGAAGACAGTGCTGAGAAAACCAGCGAGGTGATGCGCGACGGCCACTACCACACGGGCGATGTCGCGACGCGCGACGCCGACGGCTACATCACCTTCGTGGGCCGCGCCGACGACGTGTTCAAGGCCTCCGACTACCGCATCAGCCCGTTCGAACTGGAAAGCGCGCTGATCGAGCACGAGGCGGTCGCCGAGGTCGCGATCGTGCCGAGCCCCGATCCGCTGCGCATGGCGGTGCCGAAGGCATACCTGATCCTGGTGGCAGGCGCGGTCGCCGGCCCTGAGCTCGCCGAGAGCCTCTTTGCGTTCGCGCGCGAGCAACTCGCCCCGTACAAGCGGGTGCGGCGCATCGAGTTCGTCGACGAGCTGCCGAAGACGATTTCGGGAAAAATCCGGCGCGTCCAGTTGCGCGCGCAGGAGGTCGAACGACGGTCCAGCGGCCGCCGCGGTGAACGCGAGTACTTCGAGGAGGACTTCGGCTTACCGGGGAAGCCGGTCGAGCGCTGATCCATGGCCCCGCTCAGGCCTGGCCTGGCTGCCAGGTGATGTCTTGGTTCCCGCGCTTGACGCAGCGAGCGAAATCGCCGGCCGGCGATTTGTCGGCGCTCCGGGCGCAACGAAGCAGGCGTCCACCATGTCGTCGACATGTACAGCCTCGAGAGCTATCTGGACATGCAGCCGGCGCGCATTGCGCCGGCGCCCTGATGCAGCGACCGCGAGATATGCTGCGCTGCCGACGTGCACTTGCGCGCATTCGAGGAGAGCCATGAACGGTGCGGAAAGCCTGGTGCGCACGCTGGTTGCGAACGACGTCGACGTGTGCTTCACCAATCCCGGAACGTCGGAGATGCACTTTGTCGCGGCGCTCGACAGGGTCGAAGGCATGCGCTGCGTGCTCGGGCTGTTCGAAGGGGTCGTCACAGGGGCCGCCGACGGGTACTACCGCATGTCGGGCAAGCCGGCAGCAACGCTCCTGCATCTGGGACCCGGGCTCGGCAACGGCCTGGCCAATCTGCACAACGCGAAGAAGGCACGGTCGGGCATCGTCAACATCGTCGGCGAACATGCGACCCACCACCTCAGGCATGACGCGCCGCTCACCTCCGACATCGATGGGATCGCCCGGACTGTCTCGCACTGGGTCAGGACCGCCCGCGATGCCGCGGGACTCGCACAGGACTGCGCGACGGCGATCCAGAAAGCGCGCAGCGCGCCGGGCTGCATCGCAACGCTCATCGCGCCTGCGGATTCGACGTGGGAGCCGGGCGGCGACCCGGTCATCGCCGAAGCAACGCCGACGCGCCCGCGGACGGATCCGGCTGCGGTCGGCGCTGCGGCTCGGGCGCTTCGTGGTGGTGAGCCGGCAATGCTCCTGCTCGGCGGTAAGGCGGTGCGGGGCAAGGCACTCGAGCTCGCCGGTCGCATCGCAGCCAGGACCGGCTGCCGGCTGATGTCCGAGTACGGCAACGCACGCGCGGAAGGCGGAG
>JALYSL010000233.1 GCA_030854825.1 Pseudomonadota bacterium | reverse complement strand
CCGCATCCGGCGCACGCCGCCGCCAACGATCCGGACGGGCCGGACACCGACAGGGGCAGCGCCGAGGCCGGCTCGTCCGGCACCGATGCGCAAGCGAGTGACGAAGCCAACGGGCCCGCTGTTTCCGCCGAAGCGCAGGCGCTCGCCGAGCGCCGTCGCCGCCTGGATCGCCAGCGCGCAGCGCAGAAGACGTGCGAGAAGCAGTATGGCGAAGCATCGCGCGCCTGCCGCCAGACGATCGAGCTCGTCGCCGGGCGGCCGCGCGAGGCAAAGGCGCAAGCTGAGGCGCTGACGCTGGCGCTGGTCGAGAAGATGACCGGCGATCAGGAGCTGTGCATCCGCACGCTGACCGAGAACGTGGCCGACAAGACGTCGATGCACGCGATGAACGTCGGCATCGTCTCGCTGCTCATGGGCCGTTGTTTCGGCTTTTCGAGCGAAGAGATGCAGGATATCGGCGTCGGCGCGATGCTGCACGACATCGGCAAGCTCGACCTGCCGACGCGCATGCGCCACCGCGAAGACAATTTCTCGCCGAGCGAGACTCGCGTCTACGAAGAGCACGTCGAGCTCGGGCTCGTGCAGGCGCGCCGGATGGGCCTGTCCCCCGGAGCGACGGCGGTGATCGCGCAGCACCACGAGCACGCCGATGGCAGTGGCTTCCCGGCACAGCTCAACAGCGACCGGATGACCATGGCGGCACGCATCGTCGCCCTCGTCGACCGCTACGACAACCTGTGCAATCCGCGCCTTGCGGCCAAGGCGATGACGCCGCACGAATCGCTGTCGATGCTGTTCGCGCAAGGGCGGAGCAAGTTCGACACCTCGATCCTCGGCGCCTTCATCAAGATGATGGGCGTCTATCCGCCCGGCTCGATGGTGCAGCTCACCGACGATCGCTACGGCATGGTCGTCGCCGTCAATTCCTCGCGCCCGCTCAAGCCGAGCGTGCTCGTCCACGACGCCGTGCCGCGCGACGAAGCGCTGGTGCTCGATCTCGAGCTGAGCTCCGGCCTCGGCATCCGGCGCAGCATCAAGCCGCAGCAACTGCCGCCAACGGCCCTCGAATACCTGGCCCCGGGGGCCCGCGTCACCTATTTCTTCGAGCCGGCCAACCCGGTCGAGGAATGAAGATGAATCCCGCGCCGGGCCGCCCCAAGCGGGATTGCGCTCCCTCGGGGAGCAGCGCCGCGGCGTTAGCCGCAACCGTGGGGGCACCATGAGCGTAGGCGCCCGCAACAACCCGATGCCGGTCGACCGATTCAGCGTCGCCGACGCGGCGCGGCGGACCTGGCCGCAACTGATCGAGTCGATGCTCGAAGCGGTGTGCCTGGTCGAGCCCGAGGGGCTGCGCATCGTCGCCGCCAACCATGCCGCGGGCGAATTGCTCGGCGTGATGCCGTCGGATCTGGTGGGCCGCGACATGCACGAGCTGGCGGCGACGCCGGAAGACGAGTGCTTCTGGCGCGAAGTGGCCGAAGGCTCGGGCACCGGCATCGTCTCCGAAACCTTCGTCGTGCGGCCGGGCGAGCCGCCCGTGCCGGTGCTGCGTCGCGTCAGCCGGGTCGAGCCGGCGCCCGACACCGCCCTCTACGTCGTCGCCCTGCGCGACCGCAGCGCCGAGATGCGCGCCTTGCGCCACCTCGAATCGAGCCAGGCGGAGTTGCAGGCGACGCTCGAGTCGCTCGACGAAGGCGTGCTCGTCACCGACCTCTCCGGCCATATCGGCAACTTCAATCGGCGCTTCGCGGCGATCTGGAACGTGCCGGAGGAAATGCTCCTGCTCCGCGCCGACGACGAGATCTTCGACTGGATGCGCAGCCAGGTCGCGGACCCGCGCGAATACGTGCGTCGCCTGGCCGACATCGACGCCGCTGAAATGATGCAGGCGACCGACCGGATCCGCCTGCGTGCCGGGGGCGCGCTCGATCGCGTGACCCTGCCGCAATGCAGCCGGGGCCGGCCGATCGGACGCGTCTTCACCTACCGCGACGTGCGCTGATTTCGCTGGCTCGTTAAAGTCGGAGTTCTGAAGGGAACCCGAACGATGTCTGCGATTGCCGGAGCTCTCGAAC
>JALYSL010000161.1 GCA_030854825.1 Pseudomonadota bacterium | reverse complement strand
GTTCGAGACCGAGAACGCGGTAGCCGCGGTGCGGCTGCTGAAGGGGGCCGGCTACGCCGTTCACGTCGCCGAGCGGCCGGGCGGCGGCGCCGTCTGCTGCGGCCGCACTTATCTCGCGGCCGGCATGCCGGAGCGCGCCAAGGCGAAATCGCGCGAGCTGCTCGATGCGTTGCTGCCTTTCGCCGAACGCGGCATCGGCATTGTCGGCCTCGAGCCGTCGTGCCTGTTCACGCTGCGCGACGAGATCCTCGTGATGGGCCTCGGCGATGCGGCCGAACGCGTCTCGAAGCAGGCGCTGCTGCTCGAGGAGTTCATCGTTCGCGAAACCCGCGCCAGGCGAATGGTGCTGCACCTCAAGCCTGCCAGCCGCGACATCGTCGTCCACGGCCACTGCCACCAGAAGGCGTTCGGTGCGATGCCGGCGGTACTAGAAGCGCTGAAGCTGATTCCCGGCGCGCGACCCTCTCTCATCGAGAGCTCGTGCTGCGGCATGGCCGGCAGCTTCGGTTACGAGGCCGAGCACCACGACGTCTCGATGCAGATGGCCGAGCTGAGCCTGTTACCGGCGCTACGTGCGGCGCCCGACGCCCTGATCGTCGCCGACGGCACCAGCTGCCGGCAGCAGATCGCCGATGGCACTTCGCGCCAGGCCCTGCACGTGGCGCGGGTCTTGGCCGACCACCTGGCCTGAGCTTGGTGCAAGCCCGCGTTCCCAAGGGATAGGCCCGAGGGTAATGTCCCGTAGGGCGGCGGCGGAACGCCGTTCCCGTGGCGAAAGTTTTCTAGAGTCGCGCTGGCCCCGCGCGACGCCCGCACCTCTCCGCGAGACCCTGAGTGCAAACGACTTTCCCCCATCTCCTGCTCGACCACGCGGCCAAGCGACCGCGAGCTCCTGCCCTGCGCGAGAAGGAATTCGGCATCTGGCAGACGCTCGATTGGGGCGACCTCGCCGTGCTGGTTCGCGCCATCGCCTGCGGTCTGGCCGAGGCCGGCCTGACGCGCGGCCAGCACCTGGTGGTGGTGGGAGAGAACCGGCCCCGCCTCTACGCGGCGATGCTGGCGGCGCAGTCGCTCGGCGCCATCCCGGTGCCGCTCTACCAGGACGCGGTCGCCGCCGAATTCGTCTTCCCGATCGAGAACGCCGAGGTCTCGTTCGCGATCGTCGAAGACCAGGAACAGGTCGACAAGATGCTCGAGGTCCGCGAGCGCTGCCCGGCGCTCGGCCGGATCTGGTTCGACGACCCGCGCGGCCTGCGCCACTACGAGGTCGCCGGCCTCGCCGCGCTCGATGCATTGATCGAATCCGGCAGGGCCTACGACACCGCCCATCCCGGCTTCTTCGATGCCGAGATCGCACGGGTCAGCCCGTCGGACGTGGCGGCGATGTTCTTCACCTCGGGTACCACCGGCAACGCCAAAGGAGTCGTGCACACCCACGCGACGCTGATCGACCGCGCCGGCGCCGGCGCCCGCTTCGACAAGCTGACCGCCGACGACGAAGTGCTGGCCTACCTGCCACCGGCCTGGATCGGCCAGAACATCTTCTCCTACGCGCAGTGGCTGATCTGCGGCTACGTCGTCAATTGCCCCGAATCGGCGAGCACGGTGATGATCGACCTGAAGGAGATCGGGCCAACCTACTACTTCGCGCCGCCGCGCATCTTCGAGGGCCTGCTCACCAGCGTCATGATCCGCATGGAAGACGCCGGCCGCATCAAGCGCTTCCTGTTCGACCGGGCGATGGCCCTGGCGCGGCGCGTCGGCCCGGCGCTGATGGACGGCAAACCGGTTGGCGTGCTCGATCGCCTTCGCTACGCGATCGGCAACCTGCTCGTCTACGCGCCGCTGCGCAACACGCTGGGCTTTTCGCGGGTGCGCGTCGCCTACACCGCGGGCGAGGCGATCGGCCCCGACCTGTTCTCGTTCTACCGCTCGATCGGCATCAACCTGAAGCAGCTCTATGGCTCCACCGAGACGGCCGTCTTCGTCTGCTTGCAGCCTGATCACGAAGCGCGTGCCGATACCGTCGGCATTCCGATCGAAGGCGTCGAGATCAAGGTGCTCGACAGCGGCGAGATCCTGGTGCGATCGGCCGGCCTCTTGAAGGAGTACTACAAGAACCCCGAAGCGACCGCCGAAGTGCTGACCGCCGACGGCTGGTACCGCACCGGCGACGCCGGCTTCGTCGACGCCTCGGGTCACGTCAAGATCATCGACCGCGCCAAGGACGTCGGCCGCATCTTCGGCGGCGCCAACGACGGTGCGATGTTCGCGCCGAAGTACGTCGAGAACAAACTGAAGTTCTTCCCCTACATCAAGGAGGCGGTGGCCTTCGGCGACAAGCGTGAGAAGGTGTGCGCCTTCATCAACATCGATCTCGAGGCGGTCGGCAACTGGGCCGAGAAGCGCGGCCTGCCCTACGGCGGCTACGCCGAGCTGTCGCAGAAGGCCGAAGTGCGCGAGCTGATCCGGGACTGCGTCGGCAAGGTCAACGCCGATCTCGCCGCCGACGACAAGCTGGCCGGCAGCCAGATCAGCCGCTTCCTGATCCTGCACAAGGAGCTCGACGCCGACGACGGCGAACTCACCCGCACGCGAAAGGTCCGGCGCGGCCACATCGCCGAGCGCTACCGAGTGCTCGTCGATGCGCTCTACGACGGCAAGACCGAGCAGTTCGTCGAGACCGAGGTGCGCTTCGAGGATGGCCGCGTCGGCAAGGTCGCCGCGACGCTGCAGATCGTCGACGCGCCGACGTTCGCCGCCACGAAGCGAGCCGCGTGATGGCGGGTCGGGCGGCGGCCGACGTCATCCTTGAGGTTCGCGACATCAGCCTGCGCTTTGGCGGCGTCAAGGCGCTGACCGGCATCAGCTTCGACGTCCAGGAGCACGAGATCCGCGCCATCATCGGCCCGAATGGCGCGGGCAAGAGCTCGCTGCTCAACTGCATCAACGGCCTCTATCAGCCGCAGGAAGGCTCGATCCACCTGCGCGGCAAGACCTTCCGGCACATCAACTCACGCCAGGTCGCCGAGATGGGCGTGGCGCGTACCTTCCAGAACCTGGCCCTTTTCAAGGGCATGAGCGTGCTCGACAACATCATGACCGGCCGCAACCTGAAGATGAATACGAACCTGCTGCAGCAGGCGTTTCGGCTGCCGTTCGGCGGCGCGGCGGAGCGGGAAGAAGCCGAACAGCGCATCGTCGTCGAACGCATCATCGATTTCCTCGAGATCCAGCCCTATCGCAAGACTCCGGTCGGGCGTCTCCCCTACGGGCTGCAAAAGCGGGTCGACCTCGGCCGAGCGCTGGCGATGGATCCGCAGATCCTGCTGCTCGACGAGCCGATGGCTGGCATGAACGTCGAGGAAAAGCAGGACATGAGCCGCTTCATCCTCGACGTCAACGACGAGTTCGGTACGACCATCGTGCTGATCGAGCACGACATGAGCGTCGTCATGGACATCAGCGACCGCGTCGTCGTCCTCGACTACGGCAGGAAGATCGGCGACGGCCTGCCGGACGAAGTGCGCAACAACCCCGACGTGATCAGCGCCTATTTGGGCACGGTGCACTGACGGCGAACCAGACATGGGTCCCTTTCTCGAAACCCTGATCGGCGGCCTCATGGTCGGCATGCTCTATTCGCTGATCGCTCTCGGCTTCGTGCTTATCTACAAGGCCTCGGGCGTCTTCAACTTCGCTC
>JALYSL010000160.1 GCA_030854825.1 Pseudomonadota bacterium | reverse complement strand
CTTCGAGGTCATGTTCTTCCATCAGGGGCGGGCCGTGCCGGAACCGGTGCGGATCAACATCGTCGAGCCGCACGGGGAATACGTCCTGCCTTTCGATCCGTCCCTCTTCGACTACGGCCGCAACAAGATCGATCCGGCGAGCCTTCGCGATGCCGGCTTCAACGGCTTTCGCATTCATTACGCATTGAACCGGCCGAACTACAAGGACGAAGTACTCGTCTTTCAGGGCGCGAGCTACTTTCGCGCCCTCGGCAAGGGCCAGGGTTACGGCCTGTCGGCGCGTGGCCTGGCCGTCGATACGGCGGCGCCCGAGGGTGAGGAGTTTCCCCGCTTCGTGGAATTCTGGATCGAGAGGCCGAAGGCTTTGGCCACTTCTCTCGTGATCTACGCGCTGCTCGATTCCAAGCGGGTCGCCGGTGCCTATCGCTTCGTCGTCACCCCGGGTGCCGAGACGACGATGCAGGTGACGGCTCGACTCTATCTCCGCGAACGCATCGCCAAGCTCGGCCTGGCGCCCCTCACCAGCATGTTCGCGTTCGGCGAGAACCAGCCCGGCCACGACGACTATCGCCCCGAAGTGCATGACTCCGACGGCTTGTCGATGGAAAGCGCCGAAGGCGAATGGATCTGGCGGCCTCTGGTCAATCCGAAGCGGCTGCTCGTCACGTCTTTCGCGATGACGAATCCACGGGGATTCGGTCTCCTCCAGCGAGACCGCGCGCCGGCTGACTACGAGGATCCCGAAGCCCAGTACGAGCGACGGCCCAGTGCCTGGATCGAACCGATCGGCCCGTGGGGCGGCGGTCGCGTCGAGCTGGTGCAGATCCCGTCACCCGACGAGACCAACGACAACATCGTCGTTTATTGGGTGCCGGCCATCGCCCCGCAGCCCGGCCGGGCATTCGATTTCGCTTACCGTATACGCTGGCAGATGACAGCGATGGCGCCTGCCGGCAAAGGCTGGGTGGTACAGACGAGGCGTGGCCGCGGCTTCACCAAGCGGCCCGACGGCGACATCAATTTCGTCGTTGATTTCGACGGGCCGCCGCTGCGCGGTTTGGCGCCGGAAGCAGATCTCGAGCCGGTCGTCTGGGCCGACGCCAACGCCGAGATCCATGAGCGAAACCTCTTTCGCAACCCGGTCAGCGGCGCTTGGCGAATGACGGTGCGCTTCAAGCGACTGGATCCGTCCAAGCCGGTCGAGCTTCGGGCCTACCTGAAGCAACGGCAGTCCACCCTGACCGAGACATGGAGCTATATCGTTCCCGCCGAATCAGACAAACCATGAACGAATTGCCGCGCGCCCACCCTCTCCTGCAACGCGCGTCGATGCGGGCGATCCCGTGGGCAGGGCCACCCGTGAGACGGCGGCTGCGCAGGCTGCTGGGCGGCCCGAAGTCGCCCGGCCATGCCATCGACGATCGCCGGCCGCTGATGTTGCGCCGCGTCGTTCTGCTGGGGCTGGTCCTGTTCGGCGCCTGGGTCGGCACCCGCGCGATGGCCGAGGTGCTGCCGGCCCACGGCGGCACGATCCTGGAGATCGGTCTGCTCGGGCTGTTCGGCGTTCTCTTCGGCTGGATCTCGGCCGGCTTCTGGACCGGGGTGATGGGCGCCGCGGCGCTTCTGGGTGGCCCGGGGCGCAGCCGGCTCATGCGCGGCGCACGAGACGCCGATCTTCGGCCCCTCGACGCCTCGGCGCGAACGGCGATCGTCATGCCGATCTGCAACGAACATGTGCCGACGGTCTTCGGTGGCCTTGGCGCTACCGTCGATTCGTTGCGTCGCACCGGTGAGTCGGCTAATTTCGACGTCTACTTGCTGAGCGACACCAGCGACCCGGACATTCGTGCCGCGGAGCAGGCGGCATGGCACGACCTCTCGACACGACTTGCCCTGGAGGCGAACGGCGACGCCGCGCTTCGCCTGCACTATCGCTGGCGCCAGCAGCGCAGCAAGCGCAAGGCCGGCAACGTCGCCGATTTCTGCCGTCGCTGGGCAAGCGGCTACCGCTACTTCATCGTCCTCGATGCCGACAGCGTGATGACCGGCCAGTGCCTGACCTCGCTCGTACGCCTGATGGAAGCGCACCCTGACGCCGGCATCATCCAGACGGCACCACGAGCTTTCGGCCACGACACCTTTCACGCTCGCGTGCAACAGTTCTGCGCCCGCGCCTATGGCCCATTGTTCACTGCCGGGATGCGCTTCTGGCAGCTCGGCGAATCGCACTACTGGGGCCACAACGCGATCCTGCGCACAGAGCCCTTCATGCAGCATTGCGCCCTGGCACCGATCGCCGGCGACGGGTCGCTGTCGGGCGAGATCCTGTCGCACGACTTCGTCGAGGCCGCGCTGATGCGCCGCGCCGGCTGGAAAGTCTGGGTCGCCGACGAGCTCGACGGCAGCTACGAGCAGGTGCCACCCAACCTGCTCGCCGAGCTGCAGCGCGACCGGCGCTGGTGCCACGGCAATCTGCAGAACTCGCGCCTCATGTTCGAGCCCGGCCTGCATCCGGTGCATCGCACGGCGTTCCTGACCGGCGTGCTGGCCTATGCGTCGTCGCCGCTCTGGCTCGCCTTTCTCGTGGTCTCGTCCCTGCTTTTCGCACAACACGCCGGCAACGATCCGGCCTACTTCGTGGCGCCTTACCAGTTGTTCCCGATCTGGCCCACGGCGAACGTGAAACTGATGCTGACCTTGTTCGGCCTGACCGGGATCCTTCTCCTGGCGCCCAAGGCCCTGTCGCTGCTGGCGATCATGCTGCGCGGCGAAGCGAAGCGCTTCGGTGGAACCGGCCGATTGCTGTGCAGCGCCGGCATCGAATTTCTCCATTCGCTTTTGCTCGCGCCGGTGCGCATGCTGTTCCATTCGCAATTCGTGTTCGCCGCCCTGACCGGATGGCGGCTCGACTGGAAATCGCCGCCGCGCGATGACGCGGCCACGGGTTGGCGCGAAGCCTGGCTGAGGCACGGTATCCACACGCTGCTGGCGATCTTCTGGATCAGCGCCATCGTCGTCAGCAGTGACGCGATGCCGTGGTGGCTGTCGCCGATCCTGCTCGGGCTCATCGGTGCCATTCCACTGTCGGTCTGGGGCAGCCGCGTCGGCATCGGCCGCGCCTTGCGCCGCCGCGGCCTGCTGCTGACACCCGAGGAGATGAAGACGCCGTCGGTGCTCGAGGCGGCGGCGCGCGCCGGCGACGAAGTGAGCGCAGGTCTGGCATCGTTCAAGAC
>JALYSL010000155.1 GCA_030854825.1 Pseudomonadota bacterium | reverse complement strand
ATGCCGACGTTGGGTCTGAACCCATCACGGTCGAGCATAATCAACCTCGATTCTTGCGTTGACCGATTATTGCACCGGCATGACGCGCGTCAAACCTCGCGTCCACCGACGCGCGCAGCGTTGCCGGCTCAGTGGCGCGCTCGTCGCGCCGCAGCGGCCCGCAACGATCCCGCGACGATGAAAGCCAGCCAGTTCTTCATTTCGACCCTGAAGGAAGCCCCGGCCGATGCCGAGGTTGCCAGCCATAGGCTGATGCTTCGCGCTGGTTTCATCAAGCGGCTGTCGGCGGGCATCTACACCTACATGCCGATGGGCCTGCGGGTCATCCGCAAGATCGAGAACATCGTGCGCGAGGAGATGAACGCGGCGGGCGCCGTCGAGCTCCTCATGCCGGTCGTTCAGCCGGCCGAACTCTGGCAGGAAAGCGGCCGCTTTGCAAAATATGGGCCGGAGCTGATGCGGGTCAAGGACCGGCACGATCGCGACTTCGTGATCCAGCCGACGAGCGAAGAAGTCATCACCGACATCGCCCGCCAGGAGCTGCGTAGCTACCGCATGTTGCCGCGCAATTTCTATCACATCCAGACCAAGTTTCGCGACGAGAGGCGGCCTCGATTCGGCGTCATGCGCGGCCGCGAATTCACGATGAAGGACGCCTACTCCTTCGATCGCGATGCGGTCGCGGCGGAGACGAGCTATCGACGCATGTACGACGCCTACGTGCGCATCTTCGAGCGGATGGGCCTCGTCTTTCGCGCGGTCGCGGCCGACACGGGGGCGATCGGCGGCGATCGTTCGCACGAGTTTCAGGTGATCGCCGAGACGGGCGAAGACGCGATCGCCTACAACCCGCAGTCGGCCTACGCCGCCAACGTCGAGCTGGCCGAAGCGTTGCCGCTGATCGCGCATCGCGGCGCGCCGTCGCAAGCGCTCGAGAAGACGCCGACGCCGGGCAAGAGCACGTGCGCAGAGGTCGCCGCGCTGCTCGGCCTGCCCATCGAGCGGACGGTCAAGTCGCTGGTGCTCGCCACCGAACGGAAAAGCGAGTTGGACGGCTCCGTCTCGACCATGCTGTGGCTGCTCCTGGTGCGAGGCGACCATTCCCTGAACGAAGTGAAGACGGGCAAACTGGCCGGCCTGTCCGATAGCTGGCGCTTCGCCACGGCCGCCGAAATTCGCGCCGGCTTCGCAAGCGAGCCCGGCTATCTCGGCCCGATGGGCGTCGAGCGCGGCGGTAGCAAGAAGGTCAACGTCATTGCCGATCGCACTGTCGCCGCGATGAGCGATTTCATCTGCGGCGCCAACGAGGCCGGGTTCCACTTCACCGGCGTCAACTGGGCTCGCGACTTGCCCGAGCCCGATCTTGTGGCCGATATTCGCAACGTCGTCGCCGGCGACCCGTCACCTGACGGCAAGGGCACGCTCTCGATTCAGCGCGGGATCGAGGTTGGTCATGTGTTCTTCCTCGGCACCAAGTACAGCGCACCGATGAAGGCCAGCTACCTCGACGAGAAGGGCCAGCCGCAACTTCTGGAGATGGGCTGCTACGGCATCGGCATCACGCGCATCGTCGGCGCTGCGATCGAGCAGAACCACGATGAGCGAGGCATGGTCTGGCCGGCGTCGATTGCCCCGTTTTCCGTGGTTCTCTGTCCGATTGGCTACGACCGTTCCGTGGTCGTCCGCGAATCGGCGGATGTGCTCTACGAGCAGCTGCGCGATGCTCGGGTCGACGTGATCCTGGACGATCGCGGCGAGCGGCCCGGCGCCATGTTCGCCGACTGGGAGCTGATCGGTATCCCGCACCGCGTCGTTCTGTCCGAGCGCGGTCTGAAGAATGGCGAGCTGGAATATCAGGGACGTCGCGACGCGGTGCCGTCATCGCTTCCCGCGGTCGATGCGCTGGCCTTTGTCAGGGGCCAACTCGCGGCATGAAGGGCGGGCGTTCCCGGCCGCCGGGGAGCCAACGGCGCGCTCTCGTCGCCGCCACGCTGCTCGGCGCCGCCAGCTCGCTTTGGCCTCGCATCGCCCGGGCCGGTGCGCAGGTCGAAGAACCGCTCGCCGATGCGGTGCGCTCGGTGCTCTCTGCCGCGATTGCCGACCGCGCGCCGCCGAAGCCGACCTTCGCGAACATCGACGAGCGCCTCGCCCATCTTCGCTGGCTCGGCGCCCTGAGCGACCGACTTCGTCGGCAGAACACCGAGCTCGTGACGCGCGTCGAGTTCCTGGAAACCCTGTGGTACGAAAGCAAGCGATCGGGCCTGGAGCCTGCCCTCGTTCTCGGCCTGGTTCAGGTCGAAAGCGGTTTTCGCAAATACGCGATCAGCGTCGCCGGGGCCCGCGGCTACACGCAGGTCATGCCGTTCTGGGCTCGCCTGATCGGCGACGGCGACGTGGCACGACTCTTTCACATGCAGACGAACCTGCGTTTCGGCTGCGTCATCCTGCGCCACTATCTCGATCTTGAGGGGGGCGACCTCTATCTGGCTCTGGGTCGCTACAACGGCAGTCGCGGCCGTGCCGAATATCCCAATGCCGTACTCGGGGCGAAACGCGGCTGGGAGTACCCGGGGCGATGAGAAGGTCGGCCCGCGCGCGCTGCGCGCCGACTACCGCGACGCCTTCAGGCCGCCAGTCCGACGGTCTGCTGGAGTTCGCCCGCCTGGTACATCTCGGTCATGATGTCCGAGCCGCCGACGAATTCACCGTTGACGTAGAGCTGCGGAATCGTCGGCCAGTCGGAATAGATCTTGATGCCCTGGCGGATCTCTTCGTCCTCGAGAACATTGACGGTCTTCAGGTCAGACACGCCGCAGCCCTTGAGGATTTGGATGGCGCGGCCTGAAAATCCGCACATCGGGAATTGCGCCGTGCCCTTCATGAAGAGCACGACACGATGACCCTTGACCAAATCGCCGATGCGTTGCTGAACGTCGCTCATGGTGCCGAACCGTGGAAATGTGATTCGGCAACTGTAGCTGCAAATGCCTTTCCCGCGTTTCAGAAGGAATACGAGACCCCTAGCTGAAGCACCGGCGAAAGATGCATGTCGTGCACCACGTCGTCGAGGTTTTGGCCGCCGCCGAAGACACGACCGAAGCGAACCGCGTTGCCGGGATTGAGCGAGACGAGGCCGAGATCGGCACTGAAGCTCCAGCCGCTGCGCGCGGCGAGGCTGCTGTAGCCGATGCCGATGTACGGCAGCGTTGCGCTGTCGGCACTTGCGTCGGCGGCGCTGAGGCTCACTGCGGGTGATTGACCGAACAGGCGCCGATTTACGCTGAGCAGGCCGCTGGCCGGCGCCGCGCCGGGCGTGCCCCAAAGGTTGTTGCGCGCGCCGACGACGATGCCGCTGGTGGCGCGAAACCCGCCGGCCTTGAGCTTGTCGGTGCTCGCCGATGCGCCGAAATAAAGATCGCCCATGACGCTGACGGCGCTGGTCGTCAGACCGCTGCCGTTGGCGAAGGAGAAGTCGCCTCTCCAGCTCGGCGCGACGGTGTAGTCGATGCGGCCGTGCAGGCTGGCCCAGGGAACGCGGGCCGTGTCGGTGGCCAGTCCGTTGCCGTCGGCCCAGGCGCCCAGGGGCGGCAGCAAGGCGGCGGCTAAGATGATGATTCCGGTGACGGCACGCATGACAACCTCCACGATCCCGCTCGGCGGTTGAAGCGCGGAACAATTGCCCGCGCTTGGAAAGTCATCCTACGGGGAGCCGTTTCGGAGCGTGTTGCGAACGCGATGAACGGCACGGCGTTTGTCGTGGCGGCGCGGCTTTTTGCACAACGCCGCGAGGCCGGATGCGTCGACCGGTGATCGTTGTGACGGTCCGTTACGAACGCGTCATGGCCAACGTGCGCCGGTGGCTCGGGGGTGGCCGGCTAGGTCGTGGCGAGTCTCCGTGTCGACGAAGCCAGCGTCATCCAGCAAGCGGCGCACCGGCGTTGCCTGATCGAAGCCGTGCTCGAAAACAAACCAGCCGTCCGTGCGCAGGTGGTCGGCTGCCTGGGCGACGATGGCCTGGAACGCGCCGAGACCGTCGCCGCCGGGCGTCAACGCCAGTCGCGGCTCGTGGCGCAAGTCTGCCAGCGCTGGATCGCCTTCGCCGACGTAGGGGGGATTGACGAGGACGAGGTCGAAGCGCCGGCCTTCGAGCCCTTTCCACCAGGTGGCCTCGACGAACTCGACGGCGAGCGACAGGCGTCGGGCGTTGCTGCGTGCGACCGCCAATGCGTCCCGGCTTGCATCGGTGGCGACGACGCGGCTGCGCGGATGCTCATGCTTGACCGCCAGCGCGATCGCGCCGCTGCCCGTTCCAAGATCGAGGACCGCTTCGCGGCCGGTGCCCTGACGGAGCAGGGCATCGGCCCAATCGACCAGCAGCTCGGTCTCCGGCCGTGGAATCAGGACCGCCGGCGTTACCTCGAGCAACAGGCCACGAAACTCCTTTTCGCCGAGCAGGTAGGCGAGCGGCTCGCCGCCGGAACGGCGCTCGAGCCAATCGGCCCAACGCGCGGCGACAGCGTCGCCCAGCAACGCGTCGTCGTGGGCGATCAGCCACGTTCTTGTCGTCGTCATCAGGCGGGCGAGCATCAGTTGCGCGTCGAGCCGGGCCACGCCGCGGACGCGGGCACCGGCCAGCGCGGCGGCGACGCTGGCGCGTCCGTCGCTCACGCGCTGCCTTCTTCGAGCGCGGCGAGTTGCTCGGCCGC
>JALYSL010000153.1 GCA_030854825.1 Pseudomonadota bacterium | reverse complement strand
GTTCCAACCTCGGTGATCGGGCAGCCCATCTCGAGGCAGCGATCCGCGAGATCGCGGCGTTGCCCGAAACGACGCTGCTCGCCCGTTCGTCGCTCTACGAATCAGCACCGCTCGACGCCGACGGCGCCGACTATCTCAACGCCGTCGTCAAGGTTCGCACGTCGCTCGCCGCAAGCGATCTGCTGGCGGCGCTGCAGGGCATCGAAACCCGTCATGGCCGCCAGCGCCCGTACGTCAACGCACCGCGCAGTCTCGACCTCGATCTGCTGCTGCATGGCCAAACGCGCCTGGCTTCACCGGAGCTCGTGCTGCCGCATCCGCGCCTGCACGAGCGGGCTTTCGTGCTGCTGCCGCTGGTCGAAATCTCAGCCGGGCTTTGCATTCCGGGGCGAGGTGGCGTCGAAGACCTGCTGCGCGGCTTGGGTTTACAGCGCGTCGCGAAATTCGCAGGAAACTAAACTCGACCGATGCCCGAACCGATTCCCGTGCCGTGCCCTTCGCGCCTTCGTACCCGCCATCAAACCACTGCTGATGCGCTGCTTGCACCAGGCCGACCCGAGGCCCGAGCGCCCGGCGTGGAGCTTGCCTGATGAGCGAACGTCTTTCGCGTTTTCGCCACATCGCCATCGAAGGGCCGATCGGCGCCGGCAAGACGACGCTTGCAAGGCGCCTGGCCGAACGGATCGACGCCGAACTGATGCTCGAACGGCCGGCAGAGAACCCCTTTCTCGGCCGCTTTTACGACGACATGGCCGGCTATGCCTTCCAGACTCAGCTCTTCTTCCTGTTCCAGCGGCAAAAGCAGGTGCAGGCGCTGGCCCAGCCGAGCATGTTCGCGCAGACCGTGGTCAGCGATTTCATGTTCGAGAAGGACGCCCTGTTCGCCAGGCTGACACTGAGCGACGACGAATACCGGCTCTACGCGCAGATGCACGGCGTCGTCGCGGCGCAGTTGCGCCCGCCCGATCTCGTCGTTTCGCTGCAGGCGTCGCCGCCAACCTTGCTCGCCCGGGTGCGCCGGCGCGGCGTGGCGATGGAGCAAGGCATCGACCTGGCCTATCTGGAGCGTCTGGAAGAGGCCTACGGAGCGTTCTTCGAAACCTATGCCGGCGCGCCGGTGTTCGCCGTGGACACCGAGCATTTCGATCCGGCCCATCGCGAAGCCGATCTCGTTCGCCTGATCGCCCATCTGGAACGGTTCGAGGGTCGGCGCGAGTTTCTCGGCGCGCCGGTCGATGTCGTCTTCGACTGAAGCGGAGGCCGACCGCGGTCGGCTCGTTCAGCGCGATCCGAGCACGCTGTCGATGCGAATCGCGATGCCGCTGGTGCCAGGCGCCACAGGTGCCGCTTCGCCGGAGAGATCGCCGGCCTGCGGGATGGCGTTGCCGCTCTTGCTGATTCGGGCACCGATGATCACCAGCTTGGCGCTCGACAGCGTCGCCGTCGGCGTCATCGCCATGCTGTCGTCGAGCTTGAACGAGAGCGGCAGGTCAGAGACCTTGGCGCGCTGCACGGCGAGCGGCATGCGGCCGCCGCCGACCGCACGAGCGAAGACGAAGACGGTGTCGTCGCGCGCCGCCTGAACGGCAAGCGCGGGCGCGAGGGTCACCGTGCCGCTGACGCTGCTGCCGGCCGCGGCGACGGCCTTGTTGATGGCGGCCGGCGGTGCCGCGGGGGCCGGCGAGGCGCCCACCCGCTGGCGTGCTTCGGCGATGCTCGCCTGCACCTGCTTCAGCATGTCGCTGTCGGCGGGCAAGGCGTCGGCCATCTTCTGCCAGCGTTCGATCGCGCCTTTGTAGTCGCCGCGATCGAAGGCGATCGTGCCGGACAGTGCCAGGGCTTTCGGCTGAGCCGGATCGGCGACGAGCGCACGCGCGACGAGCGCGACCGACTCCGGGTTGTCGACGCTCCCTCGGCTCGCCGCGACCGCGTCGGCGTAGTCGGAGAGCAGCGTCGCGTTGTTCGGCTGCAGCTCGTCGGCGCGCTTGTAGGCCGGAAGGGCCTGATCGAAGCGGCCGAGCACGCTGTAGGAGCGCGCCAGCATGAGCCAGCCCTGGGCGTCGTCGGGGCGCTCCTTCATCCGCGCTTCCAGTTTGTCGACCATCGCTGCGATCTGCTGCAAGCCGTCGTGCGGAGCTCCGCTGGCGTTCGCATCGGGAGCGGCGGCCGCGGCGACCGAAACCGCCGACGCGCTGTCGGGACCCAGACGTGCGAGCGACGGCGAGCCGGTCTTCCAGTAGCCGATCGCGGCGATGGCGAGAACCATGACCGCGAGGCCGCCGACCAGGCGACGCGACGGCTTCGCCCGGGTTTCGGCACGGCCCAGCAGATGCTCGCCGATTTCGCGTTCAATGGTGCGCCGCTCGCGCTCGTAGTGCTTGGCGTCGAGCGTGCCGGCGTCGCGCATCGATCCGAGTTGCTGCAACCGGCCGCGCGCCGTCGCGAGAAAGGCGTCCATGTCAGCGTTGATCGGAGCCGGCGACGGCTAGCGCAGGAGCGTCGTCTTCGTCGTCGGCTTCGAAGACATCGGCGTTCATCCGGCTGCGCCGGCGCAGGACGACGATGAGCACAGCGGCGCCGATGACAAGCATCAGGGCCGGCCCGAACCAGAGCAGCAGCGTGGTCCCGCGCAGCGGCGGCCGATAGAGGACGAAGTCGCCGTAGCGCGCGGTCATGTAGTCGACCACCTCGCGGTCGCTCTTGCCCTGCTTCAACAGCTCGCGCGCCTGGCGCCGCAGGTCGACGGCGAGATCGGCGTCGGAGGTCGCGATGGTCTGGTTCTGGCAGACCAGGCAGCGCAGCTCCGAGGTGATCCGAGTCATGCGCGCTTCGAGGGCGGGATCGGCTGCCTCCGGCAGGGCTTCCTTGGCCAGCGCGGTGAGCCCGGCGAAGGCGAGCACCAGGGTCAGCAAAATTCGAAGCAGTGCGCGCATCGAAGCCTCGGTCGGCGCCGGGCCGCTCCGAAGCCGACCGAGCGCCCCCAGCGCGGCCGCGAACGCAGTGAGCGTGGGAGCGGGCATGTCAGGCATCGGGCTTCTTCAGCTTTTCGAGGAAGGGCTCGATCTTCGTCGCCAGCGCCTCTTCGGTCAGCGGGCCGATGTGCTTCATCCGGATCACGCCGGCCTGGTCGATGATGAACGTCTCGGGC
>JALYSL010000145.1 GCA_030854825.1 Pseudomonadota bacterium | reverse complement strand
CCGCCGATCGGCGTGCGGGCGGCGGAAACGATGACGATGGGATCGGTGGCTTGGGCCATGGCGGCTCCTTGAGGTGGAATCAGACGGCAACCGGCGCAGCGGACGGCTTCGCGCTGCGCCGGTTCTCGAAGCGCTTGTACGCGTCGTACGGAAAGACATCATGCACGTAGCCGGCGAGGATGCGCTCCTTGTGGCTTTGCCAGAACGCCGCGTCGAGGAGGTCGGCGTGATGCTTCATGAAAACCTCGCGCACGGTCGGGCTGCCGAGCAGGAAAGGAGCGAAGGTCTCCGGGAAAACGTCTTTCGGGCCGACCGCGTACCAGACCTCGGCCGACATCTCTTCCTCTTCGTTCCTCGCTTCAGGAATCTTGCGGAAATTGCAGGCGCTCAGGTATTCGATTTCGTCGTAGTCGTAGAACACGACCTTGCCGTGGCGCGTCACGCCGAAGTTCTTCCACAGCATGTCGCCGGGGAAGATGTTGGCGCGCACAAGGTCCTTGATGGCGTTGCCGTATTCGATCACGACCGCTTCGGTCTGCTCTCGCGTGGCGTCTTGCAGATAGATGTTGAGCGGAATCATGCGCCGCTCGATGTAGACGTGGCGAACGACGAGCGTGTCGCCGTCTTCCTCGACGACGCTCGCGCAGAAGTGCTTCAGCTCGGCGACCAGCTCGTCGTCGAAACGGTCGCGCGGAAAGGCGACGTTGCTGTACTCGAGCGTGTCGGCCATCCGGCCGACACGGTCGTGCTGCTTCACGAGCAGGTACTTGCCCTTGATCTGCTCACGCGTCGTGTCCTTCTGCACCGGATAGAAGTCCTTGATGACCTTGAACACGTACGGAAAGCTCGGCAGGTCGAATACCAGCATCACCATGCCCTTGATGCCGGGGGCGATGCGGAACTTGTCGGACGAGTGCCGCGTATGCATCAGGAAGTCGCGATAGAAGAGGTTCTTGCCCTGCTTCTGCAGGCCGATCGCGTTGTAGATCTCGGAGCGCGATTTTCGCGGCATCAGCGAGCGCAGGAACTGCACGTAGGCCGAGGGCACCTCCATCGCCACCATGAAATAGGCGCGGGCGAAGCTGAAGACCAGCTGCAGCTCGTCTTCGCCGAAGAGGGCCGCGTCGATCACGAGCTTGCCCGATCTGCCATGCAGGATCGGCAAGGCGAACGGCGTCTCGTGAAAGCCGTTGATGATCTTGCCGACGACGTAGGCGCCCTTGTTGCGGAAGAACAGCGACGACAGCACCTGGATCTGGAAATTGGCGCGCAGCAGCACCTCGTCCAGGCGCTCGCCGACCGCCTGCATGACCCAGCCGACGTCGCGACCGATGTCTTCGAACTCGTGCTGGAGCTGGAAGTTGTGAACGATGCGCAGCCAGGTCGCCCGCATCGTTTCCCTGGTCGGGTAGTAGGCGCGGTAGGTCGGCTGTGCGGCCGGCTCGTCGTTCTCGATGTACTCGGTGGACACCGCGGGGCGAACGAAGATGAAGTCGTTGCGGAAGTAGCTGCGGTGCAGGATCTTCGTAGTCACCGAATTGAAGAAGGTCTCCGCGCATTCCGGCTGGTGGTGCTCGATCAGCAGGCCGATGTAGTGCAGCTTGACCTGCTGCCAGACGTCCATCGGCAAGGTCGCGGCGCCGAATTCGTTCTGTAGCCGCTCCGTCGCCTCGGCGACCCGGGCGTCGTAGTACTCGATGCGCAGGGCCTGGGCGCGCTGTTGGCCCTGCCAGTCGGCCGCCTCGAAGCGGGCCTGCGCTTCGGCGCTGGCCTGGCGAAAAAGTCGGTAGTGGCGATCGAACCCTTCGAGCATCGCCTTGGCGATGGCGAAGGCACGGGGGTCGGTGAGCGCCGCGGGAAAGGCCGGCGCCGCGGTCATGGCGGCGGGCTCGCGTTGTAGCGCCGGTGTACCGCGGCGACCGCCTGGAGGTGTACGGCTTCAGCCTCTCCGCTGCTCGACACCGTCATGCGCAGATCCCCGAGGAGGCCGTTCTGCAGGCCGTAGAACCAGCCATGCACGGTGAGCGCCTGGCCGCGCCCCCAGGCATCGCGCACGACCGTGGTCTCGCAGACGTGGCGCGCCTGCTCGATGACGTTGAGCTCGCCGAGCGCGTCGACACGGCGCTCCTCGTCGACGGTGTCGAGCCAGGCGGCGTGCTTGTCGCGCACGTCCTGCACGTAGCGCAGCCAGTTGTCGGCGAGGCCGACGCGGCGCCCTTCGAGCGCCGCGATCACGCCGCCGCAACGCGAGTGGCCGACGACGATGACATGCCGCACCTGCAGCACGTCGGCCGCGAACTGGATCACCGACAGGCAGTTCAGGTCGCCGTGCGACACGACGTTGGCGAGGTTGCGATGCACGAAAAGCTCGCCTGGCAGCAGGTCGACCAGCTCGTTGGCAGGCACCCGGCTGTCGGCGCAGCCGATCCACAGGTACTGCGGCGCCTGCTGTGCGACCAGCCGCGTGAAGAACCCGGGCGCCCTGCGCTCGGTGCCCTCAGCCCATTTCTGGTTCCGATCGAACAGCTCGCCGAGCTCGGTCGTCATGCCGCTTTCCTCGCCTTGAGCAGCCGCCTGGCCACCGTTTCCTGCGCCAGCACTTCATCGAGCGTCGTCTGCAGGTCGCCGAGCCGCTGCTCGAGCTGGTTGCGGTGGCGCGCCAGCACGCCGAGGAAGCGGCGCAGCTGAGGCCCGGTGTCGCGCCTCGATTCGTACATGTCGACCAGCTCCTTCACTTCGGCCAGCTTGAGCCCGAGCCGCTTGCCGCGCAAGGTGAGCTTCAGCCGGGTCCGGTCGCGGGCGTGGTAGACGCGGTTGCGGCCGGCCCGCTCGGGGCCGATCAGGCCGCAATCTTCGTAGAAACGGATGGCCCGCGTCGTCACCCCAAACTCGCGAGCCAGCTCGCCGATGGTGTACGTCGGCGCGGCGGCGGCCGATGGGTTTGGAGCACGGGGCGGGCGGGCAACGGCGGTCATCGCGTCTACACTCGAAGTTGACGTTTACGTAAGGTGCGAAAGTCTAATGGAAAGCCGTCGATGAACGCCCTCGAGAGCCAGCTCGACTATCCGTTCGCAGAGACGCTTCCGGAGCGCGGCTCGGTCGTCGAGGTGGCGCCCGGCGCGCTCTGGGTGCGCATGGGCCTGCCGTTCGCGCTCGATCACATCAACGTCTGGCTGCTGCGCGACGAAGACGGCACGCAGCAGGGCTGGAGCATCGTCGACACCGGCATCGACGACGCCGCCACGCGCGCCGCCTGGGAACGCATCTTCGAGACCTCGCTCGGCGGCCTGCCGGTGCTGCGCGTCATCGTCACGCACATGCATCCCGATCACATCGGCTGCGCGCACTGGTTGTGCGAGCGCTGGAACGTTCGCCTGTGGATCAGCGCCACCGACTTCGGCGTCGCCCGCATGGCGAGCGGCGCCAGCGCCGGCTTCGGCGGGCCGGTCTCCGCCGCCTTCATGGCCCGGCACGGATTGGCTGCCGACCCCGAGGCGGTCGACAAGGTGGGCGCGCGAACCAACTACTACAAGAACCTCGTGCCGGCCGTGCCGCAGTCGTTCCGACGCCTCCTAGGCGGCGCCGCCGTCGCGATCGGTCGCGGCGGCGCGCGCGACGACTGGCATTGCCACGTCGGCTACGGCCACGCGCCCGAGCACATCGCCCTGCACAACGCCGCACGCGGCGTGCTCATCAGCGGCGACATGGTGCTGCCGCGCATTTCCACCAACGTCAGCGTCACCGACATCGAGCCCGAGTCCGATCCGCTGACGCTCTACCTCGACTCGATCGAGCGCATGCGCTCCATCCCCGCCGACGTGCTCGTGCTGCCCTCACACGGGCGGCCCTTCAAGGGGCTGCATACGCGCATCGACCAACTGCAGGCGCACCACGCCGAGCGCTTTGCCGAAGTGCTCGAAGCCTGCGCTAAAGCGCCGCAGACGGCCTTCGAGCTGGTGCCCGTGCTGTTCAAGCGCAAGCTCGATCTGCACCAGATGACCTTCGCGATGGGCGAGTCGATCGCCCATTGCCATGCACTGTGGCTGGCCGGAAAACTGGCGCGGCACACCGAGGGCGGCTTGATCCGCTTCGCGACAGCCTGATCCCGTCAGCGTTGCGGCCCCGAGGCCGGCGCGGAGGCTGCCTCGTCGTACGCTGCGGCCGCCGCGAGCGCCCGGCTCGCGCGCGCCTCGGAATCGGGATGCGTCGATGCCCATTCCGGGATCGCCGCGTCGCGCGCCGCGGGCAGCTTCTTGAGCTTCAGGAAAAAGCGCGCCAGCGCTGCGGGCGAGATGCCGGCCCGGTGCAAAGCGGCGATGGCGAAATCGTCGGCCTCGCGTTCGTCGTCGCGCGAATAGTTGAGGTGGCCGAACACGACCGCCGTGTTGCTGGCCACGCTCGAATAGTCGCCCCACAGCAGCCCGGCAAGGGCGGCGCCGCCGAGGGCGCGAAACAGTGAACGCGTCATGTGATGGTGGGCCTGGTGGCCGGCCTCGTGCGCCAACACGGCCAGCAGCATTTCCTCGTCCCTGCCGGTGAACGGGACCAGGCCGTCGAGCACGATGATGGTGTCGCCCGGCAGCGAGAAGGCGTTGATTCCCGATCCCGCCTTCGCCGAGCGGAATTCGAGTCGCCGCGTCGGCGCGATGCCGGCCTTCGCTTCGAACGCCAACAGCTGCGCGTCGATCGCTTGTTGCTCCGCCCAGGACAACTTGCTGGGCCCGTAGATGCCCCGGTCGATGGCTGCCAGCGTCTGGTCGCCCATGTGCCGTTCGAGATTCGGTGGCAGCCTCGCCGCCACCCACTCGGCGGCGCGCGGCAGACCTTCCAGATAAAGCCAGGCGGCAGCCGCGGCGAGCAGCATCAGTGCAAGCATCGCGGCCGGCCAGGCGCGCTGCCAGACGACGACCCGGGGTTCGCGGTGGCCGGCGGCGAAGAGTGCGGCGGCGAGC
>JALYSL010000131.1 GCA_030854825.1 Pseudomonadota bacterium | reverse complement strand
CTACCGAGCAGCACCGTACCCGCGACGGCGAGGCCGATCGCGACGGTTCGAATGGACATCATGGCTTCTCCTGGCGGCTCACCGTGATCGGTGCGGGCTTGCGGTTCTTGAGGTCGGCGACCCATTTGGTTACCGTTGCGTCGCCGTTCGGCGACAGCGCGAGGTAGCGCGTGTACATCTCCAGGGCGCGCGGCGCGTCGCCCAGATAGAGGTCGTAGAGGATGCCGAGGTTCAATGTCGGCGCGGCATACCGGGGATCGAGGGCGATCGCCCGCTGATAGGCCTCGCGGGCCTTGGCGAACTCGCCCTGCTGGCGATAGGTCACGCCGAGCTGGTTGAGATAGACCGGCTGTGCCGGGCTGAGCCTGATCGCGGCCTGGAACTCGGTCACCGCTTCCGGAAGCTTGCCGGCCTGTCGGTAGATCACGCCGAGGTTGGCATGCGGGCCGGCCAGCTCGGGACTGCTCTGCGTCAGGGAGCGAAAGCCGCGCTCTGCCTCGTCGGTGCGGCCGCTGCGCAGGGCGCTGCTGGCGATGTCGAAGGCACGCTGCGCGTCGGGATTGACCGGCGTCGAAAAGGCGGCGGCCCCGATGCGCGGTGCCGGCGGCGACGCGGTGCTCGAGTTCGGCGTGATCGCGTTGCGGATCGCGCTCATCGGCTCCGACACCGACGCGCAACCGGCGGCGCTGGCTGCCAGTGTCAATACGACCAGCCGGGCGACGCTAGCGGATCGCATCGACCACTCCTTCGCTGACTTCGGTCTTGCCGTAGCGGACGGGACGCAGTTCCTTCAAGGCATCGAAGCTGCTCTTGACCCACTTGTCGTAGACGCCGACCGCGGCACGATGCGCGTTGGCCTCGTGCAACTCGGTCGCCTTTTCCTCGAACGGGAAGGCCTGTTCCTCGAGCAGCACGTTGTACTGCTCGAGCTCGGCCTTCGACAGATTCTTGGGTCGTTCCGAGGCCATCAGCGCCTTGCCGAAATCGCGATAGACCATCGCGATGCGATAGGTCGCGGCTGTCGTCACGTCGGCGACGCCGTAGCTGGCGGCGACTTCGTAGGCCTTCAGCGATTCTTCCATCTTCGTCTTCTTCAGCTTCAGCTGGCGTTGTAGCGGCTCGACCAGCTGGATGCTGCGGTAAGAAGCCGCCACCGGCTCGGCCATCGCCAGCGCCGCGGTGGCGCCGAGGTAGCGGGTGCGGTCGGTGCGCGCCGCGGCGCCGGCCTGATCGGCGACGAAGATGTCATGCATCAGCGCCGTTTCGCGCGTCGCGTTGCCGTCTTCCTTGGCCATCTTGGCGAGGCGATAGCGGGCTTCGATGGCGGGCTCGAGCGGCTGCGGGTTCTGCGCGATGTAGCGCTCGTAGGCCTTCGCTGCGGGCGCACGCGAGCCGGCCTTGTCGTAGTACTCGGCGGCCTGCCAGAGAAAGTCGCGGGCGACTTTCGGATCCTTGTTGGCCGCCGAAAGACGCTCGAACTCGCCCGCTGCGCCGGCCCAGTTCCTCTTCTCGATGTAGGCCACGGCGAGCTTCTTGCTCACCTCGCCCTGCAACGGGTTGGTCGGAAAGCGCTGGCGGAAGTCTTCGAGGGTCTTGATCGCGCCGTCCCAGTCCTTCAGCGAAATGAGCGAGGCCGCGGCGTCGTACTGCGCCGTCGCGCGCACCGCCGAGTGCGGCGCGACCGAGCCGACGCGAGCGAAGCTCGCCGCCGCCTCCTTGGTCTGGCCGGTGGCGCGGGCCTGTTCGGCCTGCTTGTAGATGGCGGCCGCCTGGCGCTCGACGAGGTCAGCCCGCGCCGGATCTTTTTCGGGCGTCAGCTTGATCGCTTCGCCGAACGATTTTTCGGCAATGTCGAACGCCTTGCCGTCGAACGCCGTATAGGCCAGCACGGTCCAGGCAACACGGCGCTGCGCTTCGGGCGCCGGCGGCTTCAGCTCGACGACGCGCTGCGCGACCGTTCCGGCCTGCTCGTTGTCCTTCAGGGCGTAGAGCTTCTCGGCGGCGTCGGTCAGGACCGGCCCATCGCGCACGTCGCCGGGGAAAGCGTCGGCGAAGCGCAGGGCGCTGGCTACACTGGCGCGGCGCAGCGCCGGTTGGGCCGGCGCGGCGGCCGCCTTCAACTGCGCCGCGTAGCAGAGCAGGGCGCCGTAGCCGGCGTCGGCGCTCTTGGCGTGCTTGGGATACGAGTACGCCGTCTTCTCGTACTCGACGCCGGCCTCGGCGAATTTGCCGTCTTCGAAGAGCAGGTCAGCGAGCAGGAAGTTGCTTTGCGGGGCCGATGCGTCGTTCGGGAACGAAGCCAGCAATTCGCGGTACCAGTGCACGGCCTCCTGGTAGTTGGCGGTGGTCTTGGTTTGTTGCGCGTTGGCGTGATAGAAGCGCGCCAGCTCGGCCAGGCGGGTCTTGACCAACGGTTGGGCTTTTTCCCAGGCGTCGGGGCTGGCGGTGCGGAACTCGCTTTGCCGGCCGTAGTGGGCCACGTATTCCTTCTTCGCTTCGAGCGCGAGATGGGCGAAGCCGGTCTTCTCGTAGATCTCGATCACGCGCGCCTGCATCACCGGCGCCTGCGCGCTCAGCGGGTTGCGCCGGGCGAACAGGTTGAAAGTATCGGTCGCGTCCTTCGGCCGCTCCTGCTTCATGTACAGATCGCCGAGTTGCTCGTAGACGCGGAATTCGTAGGTCTTCCTCGCCGGCGAATCGATGTAGGCCTGGATCGACTCGGCGCCCTGCAGGTTGGCCAGGCTGATGCTGGCGACGCGGAAGGTGTCTTCGACGAGCTCGCGGTCGGCGCGGCTCAGGCCCTGGACCCCTTCGAGGCTGTCGCCGTCGCCGGCGCGGCCGGCCACCTTGAGGTCGAGCACGCCGAAGAAGGAACGAAGCCCGTCGTCGAGCTTGCCTTGCTTGTAGAGAGACCAGCCTTGCATGTAGAGCGCGCGGTCCTGGAACGGGCTGCTCTCGCCGGCCTTGAGCACGGTCGAATACGCGGCTTCGGCGCCGGCATAGTTTTTCGCGGTGAAGAGCAGCTCGCCGCGGCGGAACTGCGCTTCGTTGGCGTAGCGCGTGTTCGGGTAGTCCTTGACCAGCTTGTCGAGCGTCTTCAGGGCGGTCTCGAGGTCGCCGCTCTGCTCGTAGGCGCGCGCCATCTGGTAGTAGACGCGATCGTTGGTCGGGTCGGCCGGATAGGTCTTCAGGTAGTCCTGGTAGCGGGCGATCGCGGCCTTGTAGTCGGGGGCCGCGGCGGCCTTGCTGTCGGCGCTCTGCGTGTCGGCGCTGTCCATCTCGAGATCACCGATTCGCCGCATCGCTTCGGAGCGTTGCGGCGCGGCCGGTGCGATGTCGAGGAACTTGCGATAGGCGGCGATCGCCTTCGTCTCGTCGGCGGCGGCCAGGGTGCTGTCCTTGTCGACGTTGACCTGGCGCTTGGCGAGCGTCTTCAAGGTCGGCTCGTTGTCCGGCGTGCCGCCGCCGCGCCAGAGCGAGCAGGCGCAGAGCAGGCTCGCCGCGAGCAGCGCCAGGCTAAGGCTTGGCTTGGGCAGCATCGGCTGCATCCTTCTTGCCATAGGCGCGGTCGTAGAGCTGGGCCAGGGCGAAGCGGGCTTGCGTCGTGTAGCCGGCGATGCGCTCCTGCTGGCTGCTGAGCTCGGCGATGGCGATGTCCTGCGCCTCGGTTCTCTGCTCCTTGCCGAGACCGGCGACACGCGGAATCATCACCTGGAGCAGTGGGCTGATGGCGGCGATTCGCTGCGCGAACCGGTCGAAGCGCACCGGCTCGTCCTTCTGCGCCTGAGCCAGCGCGGCGACGCGCCGCTGCGCGTCGACGAGCGCGGCGTCGATGTCCTGCAGCTCCTTCTTTTCCTTCCAGATGCGATCGATCCCGTCCTGGGCGAGCTGCCAGCTCATGACGCCGGAGACCAGGCGCACCCGGTCGCGGGTCTTCACGATTTCCGGGTCGGCATTGGGATCGTCGGCGATCCGGTGGATGTCTTTCAGGCGTCCCAGCAGCTCGAGCTGCTTGGCATCGGCGAAGACGACGCCGTCGCCGGCGGCCTCGCCCTGGCTGATTTCCGCGGCGACGCCTTCGCGTCGCTGCACCAATGCATCGAGGCCGGTCTTCTGCTGGCGCTCCAGCACCATAGGCAGTCGATCGGCGAAGGCCTTGCGGCGTGTCGCCAGCATGTCGTTGAAGGCGACCAGCTTGTCACGCCACTCGTCGAGGTTTCGCTGCAGGAAGCGCAGGTCGCGATAGTTCTTCAGCGACTCCTGGAACTCGTGCTGGGCCAGCACCTGGGCCAAGTGGCGCGCATGCGGCATGTTGGGCAGGGCGCTGATGTTCCAGAACCAGCCCATCTCTTCGCCGGGGTTCTGGTCGACGAGTTGCTCGATGAGGTTGCCAGAGCGGATCGCCTTGATCGAATCCTGCAAGTCGGCGCTCTCGCGCTCGAAGGCGGAGATCGCGCCTTCGTAGCGCTCCAGCGCCTGGCCGTAGGCGCCGAGCTCGGCGTAGGCGTAGGGCACCGCGATCTGCGCCTCGAGCACCGCGGTGTCGCCGTTGTCGCGTTGCGCCAGCTCGGTCCACGGCACCAGTGCCAGCTTGGGGTCCTTCAGCGCGTCGGCGGCCCAGCCGAAGCCGAGCAAGGCCTTGCTCGACTGCAGGCCTTGCAGGCGGACCCGTTCGAGATAGACGCGCGCATCTTGCGGCCGATTCTCCGTCAGCGCCGAAAAACCGAGGGCGACGTTGGCACGGTCGCGCAGGCTGCGGAACTCCTCGTTCGGCGCCGATTCCTTGCCGACCGCTTCGAGCATTTCGGTGCCGCGCTTGCTCTCGCCGGATTTGAGCAGGGCGATGCCGAGGTTGTAGCGAACGTAGCGCGAGCCGATCGTCCGACCGAACCACGACTTGTCGGTCAGCGGCTTCAGCGCGCCGGCGGCGCCGGCATAGTCGGCGCGGGCCATCAGCAGGTTGGCGAGTAGCAGGCCGTATTCCTCTTGCAGGTCGGGCGGAAGGTGGTTCTCGACGTGCGCGATCGCCTCTTCGGCCTCAGGCAGATAGCCGCGCTGATAGCGGATCTTCGCAAGATAGAACCAGGCCCGATCGCGAACCGCGGGCGAAGCCCCTCGCTGGATCAGCTGGGTGAAGATCTCGCCGGCTTCCTTCGTCAGGCCGTAGGAGGCGAGCATGCCGCCGCGCAATACTTCGGCCTCGTCGGAATGATGCTCGACGCGATTGAAATGCTGCGACGCCATGAGCGTCGTCAGCGACGTGAAGTAGCGATCGCTGAAGAAATAGAAGAGTGCGTCGCCGTAGTGCGGGTCGCGTATTTCGTGCGTCGGCTGGTCAGGCTTGTCGCCGCAAAACAGGCCGAAGGTGCAGGCCGCGGACGCGCTGGCGCTCGCCGTGGCAAGGGTGCATGCCGCGGCCATCGCGAGAGCAAATCGCGGCCCGAGGCGAACCTTGAAAAGACGCCGCATCGCAGTTCACTGCCAGAGCTTGACGTCGAACTCGGGCTGCAGTTTGCCGGTCGAATCCTGGATGCGCAGCTCGATGTACTTCGCTTCGGTGGTCTTCTCGAACTTGACCGTCGCGCCGCGCCGATAGTCTCGCTCGTGCGGGCCCTTGCCGGTGAAGAATGCCGTCAGCTCATGCTCGCCGGTGCGCAGATTGCCGAGATAGACGCGCTGTACGCCGCCGCGGTGCAGGGACTCGACCTCGAGCGCGGTGTACAGGTAGTTGGCGACGATCTTGTCATCGAGCTTGACCTGAACCGAGTCGAGCTCGAAGGTCTTGCCGACGTCCATCGAGACGAACAGGGCGACTTGCGTGTTTGCCGGAAAGAGGAGCTCTTCCTCGAGCACGAGCAGGTCGCGGTTGAGCTTGATGACGTCGCTCTTGACATCCTGGATGCGGCCGTCGAGCGTGCCTGCTACCGGTGCGCTCGCGGGTGCGCCCGGCGTCAGCGCGGCGCTGACCATCGACGGCGCGCTTGCCGATCCGGCCGGGGCCGAGGCACTGGTCGCTG
>JALYSL010000109.1 GCA_030854825.1 Pseudomonadota bacterium | reverse complement strand
CAGCGACGGCAAGCTCGGCACCGCCGATCTGGAAGGGAGCGACGAGCCCGCCGGCGAGCTTGTCGGCGACGCGCGCCGCGTCGGAGGGCGACAGCACGGCGCCGAGAAGGACCACGAAGGAGTCGTCGTCGACCGACGCGACGACATCGCTCGCCCGGACCGCGGCTCGCAAGCGGACCGCGATCTTGCGTCGAAGCAGCCCGGCGTCGCTTTCAGCTTCGAGAGCGGCGGGTGCCTCGACGCGCAAGGCCAGCACGGCCATCGGCGCCGGCTCGCGCTCACGCAATGCGAGCAACTGGCTCAAATGCTCGACCAGCTGCTGCCGATGCGGCAGGCCGGTGGCCGGGTCGGTCGCATAGGCGGGCTGTCTGCCCTCGAGACGACGGCGCCGCTCGATGGCGAAGCGCAGGCGGCGCCAGCCGGCCACACCGGCCAGTTCGTCGGGGGCAAGCACGTCGTCGGCACCGCGGCGCAGCCAGCCGAGCGCGTGCTCGGCATCGGGCAGCGTCACGACGGCGACGAGTGCCGCGCGCGCCGCGATGGCCTCGACCTCCGCGGCCGAGACGACGACGCTCGGCGTGTCGAGAACGATCGCGTCATAGGGCTCGTTACCGGCCAGCATGGCCTGGGCATCGGCCAGCGTGGCGGCGCGATCGGTCGTCGCCATCGCGTCGCCGACGGGTGCAGCGAGCGAAGCGAGCTGCGGCGTCGCGCCGATCAGGAGAAGTCGAAGCGGAGAGCTCATCGCGGTGGGACCGGAAGGGGCCCGCGGCTGGCGCGCGACGGCGCCGGCTCGCGGCAGCCCCGCTGCCCCGGATCCGGCTATTTGCCGCGCGTCGCTGTGGCGCTGTTCGGCGCCGTACGCCGCGCCGAAGACCGCCCCGAAACGTCAGCGGGTGTCACGGCGGATTCGTTGTAGGTGGTGCCCGAAGTGCGAGAGTCGAGGCTCCGGAAGAGCGGCGACGCATCGATCGCGGACACCGAGCGCGCGCCGGCTGCCGGCGTGAAGCCGAACGATGCGAAGACCTGACTCTCGCCGCTGGTGAGCAGGTCGGGACAGCCGGTCTCGTCGGCGATCATGGTCAGGTGGCCGCCGGCGAATCGCCCGCGCAAGCCCTCGGAGATCGGTCGCGACAAGTCGACCGGGGAGATCGTCGATCGATAGACGAGCTGGTTCTGGGCGGAGTAGACGAAATAGCAGTTGGCCGAGGCGAAGGTCGGCACGGCAGCGAGGCACAAGGTGCCGACAACGGAGATCAAGGCTTTCATGAGATGCGCTCCTCGAACGAATAGCGTGACTTTACGGCGACTTTCGCCCGTTGACCGGCGTCGGCGTGCGCATCTTCGTCTTGCCGAAGACGCGCGGCGGTGGCGCGGCCTCGGCTTCCGTGCGCTGCGACGGTGCTCGCTGGCCGTCGACCTGTATCACGAGCCGCCCCCCGCTCGCGCCGAGCCCGAGACACGGCGACTGTTGAAAGACCTGCACGCCATTGACCGGACACTTGAAGATCTGAGCCGATGCCGACGATGCAGCGAATAGGGCGGCCAGGCCGCAACTCCATGTCAGGAGCGAACGCCGACCCATCTGCTGTTTTTTCTGCGACGATCGTGCACTCTAGGCGCGCTGCGCTGTCGAGTGGTGTCCGGCTTCGTGAAGATGACACGCTCAATGCGCGATCGTGCCCATCGTGGCCCTTCGGACCGCGCGATGGACTCCGGTTCGCCACGATCGACCCGCTCCGTGGAGACCGGATCGGCGTCGTTCATGAAACCCTGTCCACCCTGTTCGGCAACCGCGGCGCGCAAGGGCGTCTCGCCCTGTTAACGTACGCTGCAGCCAAGGTAAGCGACGGGGTACGAGTGGAGTCCAGGGCCAGCGACAGCGCAGAAGACATTGCCAGCGACGTGGCGGCCGTGGGTCGCATCGAGGCCGTGCCGACCCTGCTGCGCGTGCTGTGCGACACCACTGGCATGGGCTTTGCGGCGGTGGCTCGCGTCACCGACGGTACCTGGACGGCCTGCGCCGTGCATGACGACATCGCGTTCGGCCTGAAGGCGGGCGGCCAGCTCGATGTCCACAGCACACTGTGCAAGGAGGTGCGCGCCACTCGCCTGCCGGTCGTCATCGACCAGGCCAGCGCCGATCCGCTCTACCGTGCCCATCACACTCCACGCTTCTACGGAATCGAGAGCTACATCTCGGTGCCCATCGTCCTCGACGACGGCGAGTACTTCGGCAACCTTTGCGCCATCGATCGGCGCCCGGCAAAAGCGACCGACCCACGGGTGATCTCGATGTTCACGCGCTTTGCCGAGTTGATCGGCCATCAGCTCGACGGCGAGCGGAAGCAGGAGAAAACGCAGACCGACCTGTTCGAGGCACACGCCAACGGCGAATTGCGCGAACAGTTCATCGCCGTCCTGGGCCACGATCTGCGCAGCCCGCTTTCCGCCATTGCGGCATGCAGCCAGCTACTCCAGCGCAAGACCAAGGAGCCCGACACGGCGAACCTCGCAGCGCGCATCACGGCCAACACGATGCGCATGTCCCGCCTGATCGACGACGTTCTCGACTTCGCACGCGGCCGCCTCGACGGCGGTATCGGCTTGGGTCTCGTAGAGGCCGACCATCTCGATCAGGCCTTGTCCGCCGTGGTCGCGGAAATGTCGGACACGCATCCCGGGCGCACCATCAGGGGCCACGTCGCGATCGGCCGCAAAGTGCGTTGCGACCCGGGGCGGATCCAGCAGCTGGCGTCGAACCTGCTCGCCAATGCGATCGCGCACGGCTCGCGCGACGGCCCGGTCGAATTCGACGCCCGCATCGCCGGCGATTCATTGCTCATCGACGTGAAAAACGACGGCGAAGTGATTCCGGAAGCCAGCATCGGCGATGTCTTTCGACCATTCTGGCGCCGCTCGGAGTCCGGCCGGAGCGAAGGCCTCGGGCTCGGCCTGCACATCTGCGATCAGATCGTCAAGGCCCATCACGGCCACATTGACGTGACGTCGTCCCGCGAGAGCGGCACGCGATTCAGCGTGCGCCTGCCGATCGGCGCGGCGGCGGCGCCATGAGGCGACGGCCTTGACGCCGAGCGATGAGCCGGTCGATGCGGAGGACGTGCGCGTCATCGTCGTCGACGACGACCGCGAGGTTGCCGAAACGCTGGCCGCGGCCCTGGAATTCGATGGCTATCGCGTCAAGATTGCCGACAACGGAGCGCAAGCCGTGGCGCTGGTCGCCGAGTTCGCGCCGCACTGCGTTCTGCTCGATGTCGAAATGCCCGGCATGGATGGCGACGAGCTGTCGAAGCGCCTGCGCGAAGGCTACGGCGATGAGATCGTGCTGATTGCCGTGACCGGTGGCCGCGACAAGGACAAGCGCGTCCACGATACCTTCGACCGGGTCGACCATTACCTGAAAAAGCCCGTCGACCTGGACCTGTTGCGAAGGCTGTTGCCACGCATCGTGCCCTGAAGGCTTTGCTCATGGATAAACCTCACCCCGCCAACCGCGACGACCTGGCCCGCATCGCGGAGCAGGCGATGATCGATCGCGGACTGGAGCCGCGCTTTTCAGCCGAGGCGCAGGCCCAGCTCACCGCCCTCTCGGAACCCGGCAAGCAGGCCGAACCCACCTTGCGCGATCTCACGACGCTGCCATGGTGTTCGATCGACAACGACGACTCGCTCGATCTCGACCAGCTCACCGTCTGCGAGGCGCTCGAAGGCGGCGTCGTGAAGGTTCTGGTGGCCATCGCCGACGTCGACGTGCTCGTCGAGAAGGGTTCGGCCATCGATGCGCATGCCTGGACCAACACCACTTCCGTCTACACGTCGGCGAAGATCTTCCCGATGCTGCCGGAGCGGCTGTCGACGAATCTGACCTCGCTCAACCCGCACCAGAACCGGGTCGCGATGGTCACCGAGATGCTCGTCGCCGCTGACGCTTCGGTCAGCCAGTCGATGAGCTATCGGGCACGAGTGCGCAACCGGGCCAAGCTGGCCTATGACTCGGTGGCGGCGTGGATCGAAGGGAGCGGCGTCCTGCCCGAACCCGCTCGCATCTCGACCGGCATGGATGTTCAGCTTCGCACGCAAGACGCCGTGGCTCAGCGCTTGCGAGCGCGGCGCCACGCCCAGGGTGCGCTCGAATTCGAAACCTTGCAGCCGCGTGCAGTGTTCGACGGCGAGCGCGTGGTCGATATCCGTCAGCAGGTGCAGAACCGGGCGCGCCAGCTGATCGAAGAGCTGATGATCGCCACCAACCAGTGCACGGCGCAGTTTCTTTCGAACGCCGGCATCGCCTCGCTGCGTCGCGTCGTGCGTTCACCCGAACGATGGCTGCGCATTGTCGAGGTGGCGGCCAAGCTCGGCGAGTCGCTGCCGAACGAGCCGGACTCGCAAGCACTCGAGACTTTTCTCGCCAGGCGCCGGGCCGCCGATCCGCTGCGTTTTCCGGATCTTTCGCTGACCATCGTCAAGCTCATGGGCTCCGGCGAATACGTGGTCGAGCGCCCGGGCGAAGCCCCGATCGGCCACTTCGGCCTTGCCGTGCGCGACTACACGCACTCGACCGCACCGAATCGGCGATTCCCCGACCTCATCACCTTGCGCATGATGAAGGCGCGCCTGACGGGCGGGCCGCCGGCCTACAGCCTCACCGAGCTCGAAGCTCTTGCCCTGCACTGCACGCAGCAGGAAGACGCGGCGCAGAAGGTCGAGCGGCGTGTTCGCAAATCGGAAGCCGCCCTGATGCTGCAATCACGCATCGGCCAACGTTTCGATGGCATCGTCACCGGCCGGTCGCCGCACGACACATGGGTACGGATCTTCTCGCCGCCCGTCGAAGGCAAGCTAGTGACCCAGGCCGCCGACCTCGACGTCGGAAGCAAGGTTCGCGTCAAGCTGATCCGGACAGATGTGGAACGCGGCTTCGTCGATTTCGCGTCGAGCGACTGACCGCAGCGAACGGGTGGAGCGGGTGAGGGGAATCGAACCCCTGTATGAAGCTTGGGAAGCTGCCGTTCTGCCATTGAACTACACCCGCCGTCGCCACTAGTCTAGCTTCGTCGTGACGACGGCGGGTGCGCGGTGCTGGCCTCGACGAGGCCGGCGACGAGTGCCTACAGCGCCAGCTTGGCGATCTTCGTACCGTCGATGCTCAGGTTGGCCATCAGGCCGGCGTTGGTCAGCACGTAGCCGATCACCGGGGCCTTCATCGTTTGCGTGTCGACACTCGCGCTCGCGCCCGCCTTGATGACAGACACGGAGGCATCGGCGCCGGCGGTCCAGCCGTTGCTGGTGCGGAACTTGTTGAGCGAATCGTCATTCATGAACAGCAGGTAGACGGCTTTGGAGTCCGCCCCCGCCAGCAGACCGACCGAGCCTGCCGTCGTGCTGTAGTAGCCCACAGTGTCGCCGTGAACGAGCAACGCGCCAGTTCCGTACGAGCCGCCGACGACGAAGCCGGCCGACACGACCGAAGGGAACACGAGCACGCCGCGCGCCTTGGCGACGAGTTCGCGCGAGCCCGGATCCTGCGCATAGAGCTTGGTCAAGGCACCGCTGACGTTGGCATCGATGCTGGCGCGCTTGCCGGCCGGATCCGATGGCGCGTTGGGGCTCGTGGTCGAGCAAGCGGCGAGAAGCGTGGCGAAGCCGAGCGTGGCGAGGAACTTTCTCTTGTACATGGTTTTCTCCAAATGAAAATTGAGCGAGCGTCACCGCACTATCGTGCGCATCCCGGAACCGCAGTGTGGAGAGGCCACGCCGCGCCCCCTGTCGGAAGATGCCGCGCCCGGGCGCAGGACGAAGAGGATTCCATCGCAACAGCGCGTCGTTGGCCCGCGGCGGTGATACTCGGCCGAGTCCTCCAGCCGTTCCTCACGCATGCATGATCCGGCCGCACCGCCGACGTCAGCGCACCACGCGCCGCGCAGTTTTGTCGTTCGCAACGGCCGCATGGGGCCGGGCCAGGCACGTGCCCTCGCCGAACTCGGCCCGACCTTCGTGCTGCCGTACCAGGTACGGCCGCTCGACCACGAACCGACCTTCGGCCGACGCGCACCGCTGGTCGTCGAGATTGGCTTCGGCATGGGCGCGGCCACCGCCGAGATCGCGATGGCCCATCCGGCGATCGACTTTCTCGGCATCGAGGTGCATCCGCCCGGTGTCGGCGCGTTGCTCAAACGGATCGGCGAAGAAAAGCTGGTCAATGTGCGCATCGTCTGTCACGACGCCGTTGACGTGCTCGAGCACATGACGCTGCCGGCGTCGCTCGCGGCGGTCAACATCTTCTTCCCCGATCCGTGGCCGAAGACGCGACATCTGAAGCGACGCCTGATCCAGCCGCCTTTCGTGCGGCTCCTCGCGAGCCGGCTCGCACCGGGCGCGACGCTGCACTGCGCCACCGACTGGCATTCCTATGCGGAGCAGATGCTCGAGGTGCTTTCGGCGGAGCCCGGACTGGCCAACACCGCCGCCGGATTCGCCGAGCGGCCGGCCCATCGACCGCTGACGAAGTTCGAGCAGCGCGGGCTGACCCGCGGCCACGGCGTCTGGGATCTCGTCTTCGAGCGCGCGAGGCGCTGATCAGTCTGCCCAGGTGACCAGGCCGCTGTAGGCCGTGGCCAGCACGACGATGCCGAAGGCGATCCGATACCAGGCAAATGGCGTGAAAGTGTGCGTCGAAATATAGCGCAGCAGCCAGCGAACGCAAACCCAGGCGGCGAGGAACGAGAAGACGAGGCCGACCGCGAACAGCGGAATGTCGGCCGTCGACAGCATTGCCCGCTCCTTCCACAGGCTGTAGATGCCGGCGCCGATCAGCGTCGGCATCGACAGAAAGAAGCTGAATTCGGTCGCCGCCCTGCGCGACAGGCCGAGCAGCATGCCGCCGATGATGGTCGCGCCGGAACGGCTGGTACCGGGTATCAGGGCCAGGCATTGGCACAGGCCGACGCCGAGGGCGTCGATTGGTCGCATCGCGTCCACGCTGTCGATGCGCGGCACCGTCTTGCGCCGCTCGGCCCAGAGGATGACGAAGGCACCGAGGATGAAGGTCGTGGCGACGACGATCGGCGTGAACAGGTGCTGCTGGATCATCTTGCCGAACAGCAGGCCGAGAACCACGGCGGGAACGAACGCGACGCCGACATTGATCGCGAAGCGCTGCGCTTTCTCGTCGTCGCCGAGGCCACGCATCGTCTCGGCGAGCCGCTGCCGGTAGACGATCATCACCGCGAAGATGGCGCCGGTCTGGATCGCGATGTCGAAGACCTTGCCCTTGTCGTTATCGAAGCCGAGCAGCGAGCCGGCGAGGATGAGGTGACCGGTGCTCGAGACCGGCAGGAATTCGGTGAGGCCCTCGACGATGCCCATCAAGGTGCCCTTGAAGAGCAGGATCAGCTCCAACGCGTTCTCCGGCAAAGCCCGGCATCTTAGCGATGCCGCCGGCGGCGCCCTCAACGATCGTTCGGCAACAACGTGATCCTGAGGCCCGAGTCGGTGACGCGAAGATCGCCCGGCCGCACGCCGAAGTCTTCGAGACCGGCGATGTCTTGGGGGCGCAGCGCGTAGAGCACCGCGTCGTCGAGCAGCGCCTTGGCGAGCGGCTTGCCGACGCGATCGAGTTCTCGTTGCCAGGCGAGAGGAAGCCCGTCGATGACGAAGCGCTCGACATGAACGTCGACCAGCCGCACCGTGTTGTCACTGGCCTCGAAGCGAAGACCTTCGGTGACGCGCAGCGAGCCGGTCATGTTCGAGGTCGCAGCACCCGCGTTGCCGGCATCGAGCAGCAGGTCGACGGCGATGCGATTGCTTTCGGGCTCCAGCGTCAGGTGCGGCGAGTCGACGGTGATGTCGATCGCTTCCAGGAGGCGCCTTTTTACCGGGAAACGGCGCGCGATCAATTCCTGCAGCCGCGCCTGCGACACATCGACGGTGCGCGGTGCCATCGAGGCGCAGGCCGCCGCGCCGAAAGCGACGAGCAACACGGCCAGGGCGAGCGCCCGGTTCCGCCGACGCGAGCAGAGAGGAGAAAACGCGGCCGCCAAGATCATTGGTCGGGCACGGTCTCGAGCTCGTTCAGCCAGACGGTGGCTTCCGAGTCGCTGGGGGCGCGCCAGTCGCCGCGCGGCGAGAGCGAGCCGCCCGAGCCGACCTTGGGCGCGTTCGGTGCCACCGAGCGCTTGAACTGGCTGGTCTTGAAGAAGCGATACAGGAAGGTGCGCAGATGCTTCTTGATCTCGCCGATGGAGTACTCGTGGCGGGCGACCGTCGGGTCGTCGGGCCAGCGACCGAGCGACGCGTCGTGCCACGCCGTCCACGCGAGAAAGGCCACCTTGCTCGGCGCAAAGCCGTAGCGCAACACTTGGTAGAGATGAAAGTCCTGCAGCTCGTAGGGACCGACCACGTCTTCCGAGGATTGCGCCGGCTTGTCGCTGGCCGCTCCCGGCACCAGCTCCGGACTCACCTCGGTGGCGACGATGTCTGCGAGCACCCGACGCGCTGCGTCGCCCACCGAGCCGTTAGCGGCCACCCAGCGAACCAAGTGGTTGACCAGTGTCTTCGGCACGCTGGCGTTGACGTTGTAGTGCGACATGTGGTCGCCAACGCCGTAGGTGCACCAGCCGAGGGCCAGTTCGCTGAGGTCGCCGGTGCCGACGACGATGGCGCAGTTCAGATTGGCAAGGCGAAACAGATGGCTCGTCCGCTCGCCGGCCTGCACGTTCTCGAAGGTGACGTCGTAGTCGGCCTGACCCTTTGCATACGGATGGCCGATGTCGGCCAGCATGCGCTCGCAGCTCGGCCGGATATCGATCTCGCGGGCCTGGCAGCCGACGGCCTGCATCAGTCGCCGCGCCTGGTCGAGCGTGCGCGTGCTCGTGGCAAAGCCGGGCATCGTGTAGGCGAGGATGTTCGTGCGCGGCTTCTTCAAAAGATCCATCGCGCGGGCGCAGACGAGCAAGGCGTGCGTCGAGTCGAGGCCGCCGGAAATGCCGATCACGACCTTGTCGATGCCACTCGCCGACAGCCGCTGCACCAGCGCCGA
>JALYSL010000105.1 GCA_030854825.1 Pseudomonadota bacterium | reverse complement strand
CCGGGTTGAACAGCGTGACCGTCTGCCAGAAGGGCGGGAGCATATCGATGGAATAGAAGCTGCCGCCCAGGAAAGTGAGCGGCGTGACGATCAGCAGCGGCACCACCTGGAGCTTTTCGAAGCCGTCGGCCCAGATGCCGATGATGAAGCCGACGAGGCTGAACGTGATCGCGGTCAGCACCAGAAAGAGCAGCATCCAGAACGGGTGGTCGATGTGCAAGGGCACGAACAGCCAGGCCGTGGCCAGGATGATGAGGCCGAGGGTGATCGATTTGGTCGCCGCTGCGCCGACGTAGCTCAGCACGATTTCGACATACGACACGGGCGCCGACAGCAGCTCGTAGATCGTGCCGGTGAACTTCGGAAAGTAGATGCCGAACGACGCGTTCGAAATGCTCTGCGTCAGCAGCGACAGCATGATCAGGCCGGGAACGATGAAGGCGCCGTAACTCACGCCTCCGACTTGCGGAATGCGCGAGCCGATGGCGGCGCCGAAGACGACGAAATAGAGCGACGTCGACAGCACCGGCGAGAGCACGCTCTGCATCAGGGTTCGGCGGGTTCGTGCCATCTCGAAGCCGTAAATGGCGCGAACTGCGTGGAAGTTCATGCCGGTTCCTTGACGAGATTGACGAAGATGTCTTCGAGCGAGCTTTGCCGGGTGCTCAGGTCCTTGACGCGGATCTCGGCATCGTCGAGGGACTTCAGCAACCCATCGACGCCGAGGCGCCCGCCGTGGCTTTCGTAGGTGTAGGTCATCTCGTCGCCCGACGCCGACAGGCTGAGGTCGTAGCCGGCGAGCGACGCCGGCACCGCTTGCAGCGGCTGCTGCAGCTGCAGGGTGAGCTCCTTCTTGCCGAGCTTGTGCATGAGCTCCTTTTTTTCCTCGACGAGGATGAGCTCGCCCTTGCTGATCACGCCGATGCGGTCGGCCATTTCCTCGGCTTCGTCGATGTAGTGCGTGGTCAGCAGCACCGTGACGCCGGTGTCGCGGAGCTTGCGCACCAGCTGCCACATGTCGCGCCGGAGGGCGACGTCTACTCCAGCGGTCGGCTCGTCGAGGAAGAGCACCGAGGGTTCGTGCGACAGCGCCTTGGCGATCATGAGCCTGCGCTTCATGCCGCCCGACAGGGTCATGATCTTGTTGTCCTTCTTGTCCCAAAGAGACAGCGACCGAAGCACCTGCTCGATGTGGCCCGGGTTCGGCGCCTTGCCGAACAGGCCGCGGCTGAAAGAGACCGTGTTCCACACCGTCTCGAAGGCGTCGGTCGTCAGCTCTTGCGGCACCAGGCCGATGATGGAACGTGCCGCACGGTAGTTGGCCACGATGTCGTGACCGTCGACCGAAACTTTCCCTTCGCTTGCCGTGACGATGCCGCAGATGATGCTGATCAACGTCGTCTTGCCAGCGCCGTTCGGCCCGAGCAAGGCGAAGATCTCACCTCTGCGGATCTCGAGATCGACGCGCTTGAGCGCGCGAAAACCGGAGGCATAGATCTTGGAGACGTTGGCGACAGAAAGGATGTCAGGCATGTGGAGTAGGCAGCGCAAGCGGCTTCGAAAGCTCTGTCGCCGATCATCGCACCGCCGGGCCGCCGGCCCGCCGACCTCGCCCTTGACGCGCGCCCCCGAGTCGGGCCGCGTCCGCAGTGGAATCACCGTCTGGCCGAGAATAGAATTGCGCCGCCGAGCGAGCGACGAACGTTTGTCGAGCGCGCACGTCATTCTTTTCTGGAGTTTTAATGAATTCACGTCGCCACTTCATTCGCCTGGCAGCGCTGTCGGGCGCTGCGCTCCTCGCCGCGAACGAGAGCTTCGCCGACGCACCCGTCCTCGACGAAAAGGATCCGCAAGCCGTCGCGCTCGGATACGTTGCCGATGCCGCGAGAGTCAACAAGGCCAAATATCCCAAGTACGCGGTCGGCCAGGCCTGCAGCAACTGCCAGTTCTATCAAGGCAAGGCCGGTTCGGCCATGGGCCCGTGTTCGGTGTTCGGTGGCAAGCAGGTCGCCACGAAGGGCTGGTGCAGCGCCTACGTCAAAAAGGCCGGCTGACGGCTGGCGAATAGCGCAGCGCGCGAGGCAAGACGGGTCGCAAGGTCGCGGGAACGATTTGTGCCAGCGGTCCCTCGCCCACCATCGGGCAAAGAGGAGGCCACATGCGTCGACTGGTTTGGTTGCTGGCGATCTGGGTAGGCTGGCAGGTATTCAAAGAGGCGCAGCGCGAATACGCGGACACCGAGTCGACCGTGGCTGACGGCTTGGCTCCGCTCTCGCCGTTTCCCGCCGATCGCTGAACCGCGTTCGAAGCGCTCCTCCTCGCGCGGCCGATCCATTGCGCCCGGCGCGATGATCGCTGCCAGCGAGCCGGGTCGATTCGCTGCAAGGAGCCGTCGAGCGCGTCGCTCGCCCGTATTCGGAACAACACCACTACCGCTTAGCACCGATCGGGCGCAGGGTTCGACTGGCGCGCATAGGCCGCACCGGCGGCTTCGACGCACGTCCACGTCATCGTCTGAAAGGATTCATCAATGCGTCGAACCGTCGTTTTCTCGGCCATGCTGGGCATGTTTGTTCTCGGCACCTTCTCGGCCAAATGGATGCCTGGTGCGCAGGCTGCCGAAGCCGCCAATTCGGCACGGATCGTCAACG
>JALYSL010000055.1 GCA_030854825.1 Pseudomonadota bacterium | reverse complement strand
CGCTGGAGCGCAAGCTCTACGTCATTCGCAAGACGGCTTCGAGCGCGATCCAGGCACTCATGCTCACGCACAGCCGCGAGTACTACGTGCCGAGCATGAGCTGCCGCACGATCATCTACAAAGGCTTGCTGCTGGCCGATCAGGTCGGCCGCTACTACCGGGATCTGCAGGATCCGCGCTTCGTCTCGGCCCTGGCACTGGTGCACCAGCGCTTCTCGACCAACACCTTTCCCGAGTGGCCGCTCGCGCATCCGTACCGGATGGTCGCGCACAACGGCGAGATCAACACCGTCAAGGGAAACTTCAACTGGATGCGGGCCCGCGAAGGGGTGATGAAGTCGCCCGTGCTCGGCGACGACTTGAAAAAGCTCTATCCGATCACCTTCGAAGGCCAGAGCGACACCGCCACCTTCGACAACGCGCTCGAGCTCCTGACCATGAGCGGCTACCCGCTCGCCCACGCCGTGATGATGATGATTCCCGAGGCCTGGGAGCAGCACACGGAGATGGAGCCGCGCCGGCGCGCCTTCTACGAATACCACGCGGCGATGATGGAACCGTGGGACGGCCCGGCGGCGATGGTCTTCACCGACGGCCGGCAGATCGGCGCGACGCTCGACCGCAACGGGCTGCGCCCGGCCCGCTACATCGTCACCGACGACGGGCTCGTGGTGCTGGCCTCCGAGTCGGGCGTGCTGTCGATCCCGGAAAGCCGCATCGTCAAGAAGTGGCGGCTGCAGCCCGGCAAGATGTTCCTGATCGATTTCGAGCAGGGCCGCATCATCGACGACGACGAGCTGAAGAATCAGCTCGCATCGGCCAAGCCCTATCGGCAGTGGGTCGACGGCGTTCGCGTCAAGCTCGAGGATCTGGGCGCGACGACACCGCGAGAGGAGTTCGTCGAGAGCCTGCTCGATCGCCAGCAGGCCTTCGGCTACACCCAGGAAGACATCAAGTTCCTGATGAGCCCGATGGCACAGGCTGGCGAAGAAGGCATCGGCTCGATGGGAAACGACTCGCCCCTTGCCGTTCTTTCCGATCGCAACAAGCCGCTCTACAACTACTTCAAGCAGTTGTTCGCCCAGGTCACGAACCCGCCGATCGATCCGATCCGCGAAGCGATCGTGATGTCGCTCGTCTCCTTCATCGGCCCGAAGCCCAACCTGCTCGACATCAACGCCGTCAACCCGCCGATGCGGCTCGAGGTGGCGCAGCCGATCCTCGATTTCGCCGACATGGCGCGGCTGCGCTCGATCGAAGCGCACACCAGCGCGAAGTTCAAGAGCTACGAGATCGACATTACCTACCCGCTCGCCTGGGGCGCCGAAGGCATCGAGGCCAAGCTTGCCTCGATGTGCGCGGAGAGCGTCGATGCGATTCGAAGCGGTCACAACATCCTGATCCTCAGCGACCGCAAGGTCGGCCGCGACAGCGTGTCGTTGTCGGCACCGCTTGCGCTATCGGCGGTGCACCAGCATCTCGTTCGTTTGGGGTTGCGCACGACGGCGGGTCTCGTCGTCGAGACTGGCTCGGCGCGCGAGGTGCATCACTTCGCGGTTCTCGCCGGCTACGGTGCCGAAGCGGTCCATCCCTACCTGGCGCTCGAGACCCTGGCTGCCCTGCACAACGACCTGCCGAGCGACCTGGCGACGGAGAAGGCGGTCTACAACTACATCAAGGCGATCGGCAAGGGTCTGTCGAAGATCATGTCGAAGATGGGCGTGTCGACCTACATGTCGTACTGCGGGGCGCAACTGTTCGAGGCGATCGGCCTCGAGAAGACGCTGGTCGACAAGTACTTCCGCGGCACCGCCAGCCAGATCGGCGGCATCGGCATCTTCGAGGTTGCCGAAGAGGCGATCCGCATGCACCGCGCCGCCTTCGGCGACGACCCGGTGCTCGAGGGCATGCTCGACGCCGGCGGCGAGTACGCCTGGCGGGTGCGTGGCGAAGAGCATATGTGGACGCCCGACGCGATCGCCAAGTTGCAGCACGGCGTGCGTGCCAATCGCTTCGAGACCTACCAGGAATATGCCAGGCTCATCAACGACCAGAGCCAGCGCCATATGACGCTGCGTGGCCTGTTCGAGCTCGTCGTCGATCCGGCGAAATCGGTGTCGATCGACGAGGTCGAGTCGGCCGTCGAGATCGTCAAGCGCTTCGCCACCGGCGCGATGTCGCTCGGCTCGATCTCGACCGAAGCGCACGCGACGCTCGCGGTCGTGATGAACCGTATCGGCGGCAAGTCGAACACCGGCGAGGGTGGCGAAGACCCGGCCCGCTATCGCGCCGAGATGAAAGGCGAGAGCATCGCCGAAGGCACGCACTTCAGCGACATCATCGGTAAGGGCGACATCGTCGTCGACTTCGCGTTGAAAGCGGGCGATTCGCTGCGCTCGAAGATCAAGCAGGTCGCGTCGGGCCGGTTCGGCGTGACGACCGAGTACCTGATGTCGGCCGACCAGTTGCAGATCAAGATGGCGCAGGGTGCCAAGCCGGGCGAGGGCGGCCAGCTGCCCGGTGGCAAGGTCAGCGAATACATCGGGCGGCTGCGCTATTCGGTGCCGGGCGTCGGTCTCATCTCGCCTCCGCCGCACCACGACATCTATTCGATCGAAGACCTGGCTCAGCTGATCCACGATCTGAAGAACGCGAACCGGCGGGCGAGCATCAGCGTCAAGCTCGTCTCCGAAGTCGGTGTCGGCACGATCGCCGCCGGTGTCGCCAAGGCCAAGGCCGATCACGTCGTCATCGCCGGCCACGATGGCGGCACGGGTGCGTCGCCGTGGAGTTCGATCAAGCACGCCGGCACACCTTGGGAGCTCGGCCTGGCCGAGACGCAGCAGACGCTCGTGCTCAACCGGCTGCGCGGTCGCATCCGCGTCCAGGCCGACGGGCAGATGAAGACCGGCCGCGACGTCGTTATCGGTGCCTTGCTCGGCGCCGACGAGTTCGGCTTCGCCACGGCGCCGCTCGTCGCCGAGGGCTGCATCATGATGCGGAAGTGCCACCTCAACACCTGCCCGGTCGGCGTGGCGACGCAGGATCCGGTGTTGCGCGCCAAATTCCAGGGCCGGCCCGAGCACGTCGTCAATTTCTTCTTCTTCGTCGCCGAAGAGGCGCGTCAGCTCATGGCGCAGCTGGGCATCCGAAAATTCGATGAGCTGATTGGCCGGGTCGATCTCATCGACACCAGGAAGGGCATCGCGCACTGGAAGGCCAAGGGGCTCGATTTCAGCCGCATCCTGCACGCGCCTACGGCACCCGCGACGGTGGCCCGCCGCCATGTCGAAGCGCAAGATCACGGGCTCGAGAAAGCGCTCGACGTCCGCTTGATCGAGAAATGCCGCCCGGCGATAGAACGCGGTGAAAAGGTGCAGCTTCTCGAAGAGGTGCGCAACGTCAACCGCACGGTCGGTGCGATGCTTTCGGGCGAGCTCATCCGGCGCCGCCCCGAAGGGCTGCCCGACAACACCATCTTCATCCAGATGGAAGGCACGGGCGGGCAAAGCTTCGGCGCATTTCTCGCCAAGGGCATCACCGTCTATCTCATCGGCGATGCCAACGACTACACCGGCAAGGGCATGAGCGGCGGTCGACTCGCGATCCGCCCGAGCATCGATTTTCGCGGCGACGCCACTGCCAACATCATCGTCGGCAACACCGTGCTCTACGGTGCGACCAGCGGCGAGGCGTTCTTTCGCGGCGTTGCCGGTGAGCGCTTCGCGGTGCGACTGTCGGGGGCGACGGCAGTCGTGGAAGGCACCGGCGATCACGGCTGCGAGTACATGACCGGCGGCACCGTCGTCGTGCTCGGCCGGACCGGGCGCAACTTCGCCGCGGGCATGAGCGGTGGCATTGCCTATGTCTATGACGAAGACGGGGACTTCGCATCCCGTTGCAACACGTCGATGGTTTCGCTCGCGGTCGTTGCCACGTCCGCCGAGCAGGAGAAGGGGGTCGAGCGCGCCATCTGGCATCGCGAGCAGACCGACGAAGCGCTTCTGAAGGGTCTCGTCGCCGATCACCACAAATGGACGGGTAGCCTGCGCGCGCGCGAAATTCTCGACCACTGGAACGAGGCGCGTGGCAAGTTCGTCAAGGTCTTCCCGAACGAATACAAACGCGCGCTGGCCGAGATCAGTCTCAAGGCGATGACGGCGCTCGGCGAAATGCGTGCCGGCAGCGCCGCCGAAGATGCGATCGCCAAGGCCAGGGGCGGCGCCAAGTCGCCGAAGGTCAGCGCGCCTAAGTAGCGCGATCGAACAGAAAGATGGAAGAAGCACCGCGATGGGCAATGTGACCGGCTTCATGAACTTCGAGCGCGTGGAAGAAGACCACGAGCCAGTGAAGAAGCGCGTCAAGAATTTCCGCGAGTTCGTTCATACGCTGAAGGAAGACGAAGCCAAAGTGCAGAGTGCCCGCTGCATGGATTGCGGCACGCCGTTCTGCAACAGCGGTTGCCCGGTCAATAACATCATTCCGGACTTCAACGACCTCGTCTATCGCGCCGACTGGAAGACAGCCTTTGCGGTCCTCGACTCGACCAACAATTTCCCCGAGTTCACCGGCCGAATCTGCCCCGCACCGTGCGAAGAGGCCTGCACGCTCAACATCAACGACGACCCGGTCGGCATCAAGTCGATCGAGCACGCGATCATCGATCGCGCCTGGGCCGAAGGCTGGGTTCTGCCGCGGCCAGCGCACGCGAAGACAGGCAAGACAGTCGCCGTGGTCGGTTCCGGCCCGGCGGGTCTTGCTGCTGCCCAGCAACTGGCGCGGGCCGGGCACGAAGTGACGGTCTTCGAGAAGAACGATGCGCTTGGCGGCCTGCTGCGCTACGGCATTCCCGACTTCAAGATGGAAAAGTTGCACATCGACCGGCGCGTCGCCCAGATGCGGGCCGAAGGCGTCGTCTTTCGCACCGGCGTGCGAGTGGGCGAGCTCGACCCAGGCGAGCGCGTCACGGACTGGTCGAGCGAGCGCCTGAGCGCCGACGAGCTGATGGCGACCTTCGATGCCGTCGTGCTGGCTGGGGGCGCGGAGCGATCTCGTGACCTGCCCGTGCCGGGCCGCGGTCTCGCCGGCATCCACTACGCGATGGAATTCTTGCCGCAGCAGAACAAGATCAATGCCGGCGGCTGCATCGACGGACAAATTCGCGCCGACGGCAAGGATGTCGTCGTCATCGGCGGCGGCGACACCGGCAGCGATTGCGTCGGAACGAGCAACCGCCACGGCGCCAGAAGCGTGACGCAGTTCGAACTGCTGCCGATGCCACCGGATCACGAGAACAAGCCGCTCGTCTGGCCCTACTGGCCGACCAAGCTGCGCACTTCTTCGAGCCACGAAGAAGGCTGTGATCGCGAGTTCGCCATTGCCACGAAAGAATTCATGGGCGAAGACGGCCGAGTGAAGGCGCTGAAGGCGGTGCGTGTCGACTGGCAGGGCGGCAAGATGGTCGAGGTGCCCGGCACGGAGCAGGTCATCCCTGCCGATCTCGTCTTGCTTGCCATGGGGTTCGTTAGCCCGGTGACGAGCATCCTGGATGCCTTCGGCATCGATCGCGATGCCAGGGGCAACGCCAAGGCGCACGTCGAGAGCGTAGGCGGCTATGCGACGTCGGCGCCCCGGGTGTTCGCGGCGGGCGACATGCGGCGCGGCCAGTCGCTCGTCGTCTGGGCGATTCGCGAAGGCCGGCAAGCGGCGCGCGCCGTCGACGCGTTCCTGATGGGCGCCAGCGCCCTGCCGCGCTGAGCATGCTCGCATCCGAGCTGACGGCTGCCGAAACCCGCGGCGCCAATCCCGACGCGATGGTCGAAGTCGACCACGTGGTATTCGGCTACGAAGGCAGCCATCGCACTATTCTCAACGACGTCTCGATGAGTTTCGGCCGAGGTCGTGTCACGGCGATCCTGGGCGGCTCGGGCTGCGGCAAGACGACCTTGCTGCGCCTCATCGGCGGCGTGCACGCGGTCGATCGTGGCCAGATTCGCGTCGACGGCCAGGCCATCGATGCGGGCAACGACGAGCAACTTTTCGTCCTGCGTCGCCGGCTCGGCATGCTGTTTCAGTTCGGCGCGCTCTTCACCGATCTTTCGGTGTTCGAGAACGTCGCCTTTCCGTTGCGCGAGCACACCAATCTCGACGAGACGATGATCCGCGACATTGTTCTCATGAAGCTCAATGCAGTCGGCCTTCGTGGCGCTGCGAAACTTCGCATCTCCGAGATCTCCGGCGGCATGGCACGCCGCGTCGCGCTGGCCCGGGCAATCGCTCTCGACCCGGAACTGCTGCTCTATGATGAACCTTTTGCCGGCCTCGACCCGATCTCGATGGCCGTGGCCGCGAATCTCATCCGCACCCTCAACGACACGACCGGTGCGACCTCGATTCTGGTGTCGCACGACGTCGAGGAGTGCTTCTCGATCTGCGACTATGCTTACCTGATGTCTTCGCAAGGCAAGGTGGTGGCGCACGGCAAGCCGAGCCAGCTCGCCGAGTCGGAAGAGCCGGAAGTGCGGCAGTTCATTCGCGGCGAGCCCGACGGCCCGGTACGCTTCCACTACCCGGCGCCGCCCTTGGCGGAAGACTTCGGGGTGCGCGCGTGAGCCCGCCGGGCCGCCCCAAGGGCGAGCACCGGAGCGCGCAGCGCGAAGTTACTCGAATGAGCCCGCCGGGCCGCCCCAAGCGCGAACCCCGAAGCGCGCAGCGCGAAGGCACTCGAGCGAGCGCCGCGCCCGCCACGCCGAGATGACCGTTCTCGTCGCACGTCTCGGCCGTCGCACGCTCGATCTGCTGCGTGTATTCGGCCGCTACGCGGCCTTCTTCGTCGAGCTGCTACGCGCCTGCCCGGCGGCGCTGCGCCGGCCCTATCTCGTTGTCGCGCAGATTCATGCGATCGGCAACCAGTCGCTGGTCATCATCGTCTCGTCGGGGCTGGCCGTCGGCTTCGTGCTGGCCCTGCAGACGTACTACGCGCTGGTCACCTACGGCGCGTCCGAGTCGCTCGGGCTGATCGTCAACCTGTCGCTGACGCGCGAGCTCGGCCCGGTCGTCACGGCGCTGCTTTTCGCCGGTCGCGCCGGCACTTCCCTCACGGCCGAGATCGGGCTCATGAAGGCCGGCGAGCAACTGGCCGCGATGGACATGATGGCGATCGATCCCAAAAGCCGCGTTCTGGCTCCGCGCTTCATTGCCGGCATCATCTCGATGCCGATCCTCGCCGTCCTCTTCTCGGCCGTCGGCATCCTGGGTGCCTATGTCGTCGCGGTGCCGCTGATCGGTGTCGACGCCGGCAACTTCTGGTCGATCATGCAGTCGGGCGTCGATGTGCAGCGAGACGTCGGCAACGGCATCGTCAAGAGCATTGTCTTCGGCTTCATCTGTACGTTCGTGGCGCTGTATCAGGGCTACGAGGCGGAGGCTACGCCGGAAGGCGTGGCCCATGGCACGACGCGCACTGTCGTGATCGCGTCGCTGGCCGTCCTCCTCAGCGACTTCGTGCTGACGGCGCTGATGTTCTCGACCCCGTAGCATCCGGGGTGTCACCTGCAGGGCGGAAATGATTCCATGGAAAAGAAGAGCACTGAGATCCTGGTCGGCCTGTTCGTCCTCCTGGGCCTGATCGGGGTCGTTTTCCTCGCTCTGAAGGCGGCCAATCTCGGCAGCTTCAGCTCGGGCGACACCTATACGCTGACCGCGTATTTCGACAACATCGGCGCTCTCAAGGTGCGCGCTCCGGTGCGAAGCGCCGGCGTCACCGTGGGCCGGGTCGCCGCCATCCACCTCGACCCTAAGCGCTATCAGGGGGTCGTGCAGCTTGAGATCCAGCGCAACATCCAGTTTCCGGCAGACTCTTCCTTGCGCATCCTGACATCGGGCCTGCTCGGAGATCAATATGTCGGCGTCGAGCCGGGAGCCGACGAAAAGATGTGGGCAGCTGGCGACAAGATCACGCAGACGCAGTCGGCGGTCGTGCTCGAAAGCCTCATCAGCCAGTTCCTCTTCAGCAAGGCCGCCGATGCGGGCACAGCGACGGCGGCGCCGGCTGCAAGCGGGGCAAAGAAGTGAAGACAATCGGGCATCGATTCGTCTCCCTGGCTTTCGCCGCGTCGCTCGTGGCCGCCTCGGGC
>JALYSL010000039.1 GCA_030854825.1 Pseudomonadota bacterium | reverse complement strand
GCGCAGGCGCAGCCGGGTGGACGGCGGCGTGCCCGGATCGCCGGCGTCGCGGCTGCCCGCGGCCGGCCGCATCGGCTTCGTCGTGCTGGCGTAGAAGGCCTCGCACAGCTCGAGCATGGTGGTCTGCGAAATGACGTCGTCGACGGCGATGCTCAGCTGCGTTTCCCACCCGGTCGCGACCCGCTTGACGCGATTGGCGACGGCATCCATCTGCTCCAGCAAGCGCCTGCCTTCATGGAGCAGCTCCTGGCCGGCGGCGGTGAGCTTCGCCTGGCGGGAGCGCCGGTCGAAGAGCAGCACGTCGAGCGCATCCTCGAGCAGGCGCACGCTGTAGGTCAAGGCCGAGGGCACCTTGCCGAGCTGGCGCGCCGCGGCGGCGAAGCTGCCGCTGCGGGCGATCGCATCGACCATGGTCAAGGCATCGGGAGTGAGGGCGCTGCGAGCTTCGCTCATCGAGTGTCCCGTGAGAATGGGCATTCATCTTATTTGAATGTGGGCGTCAATGCGCTTTCGCCACCGGCAGGCGCGAGCTTCCTACAGTCACTCCCATGATCACACTTCGCAAATCGTCCGACCGCGGCTATGCCGACCACGGCTGGCTGAAGAGTTGCCACACCTTTTCCTTCGCCGGCTATCACGACCCGGCGCACATGGGCTTTGGCAACCTGCGCGTCATCAACGAGGACCGCATCGCTCCGGGCAGCGGCTTCGGCACGCACGGCCATCGCGACATGGAGATCGTCAGCTACGTGCTGGAGGGCGAGCTGGCGCACAAGGACAGCATGGGCACCGGCGGCGGCACGGGCGCGGCCACCGGCATCATCAAGCCCGGCGACGTCCAGCGCATGAGCGCCGGCAGCGGCGTGCAGCACAGCGAGTTCAATCACGCGCCGAACCAGACGACGCATTTCCTGCAGATCTGGATCGAGCCCGACGCGCTCGGCATTCCGGCCGGCTACGAGCAGAAGCATTTCGATGAGGCGGCCAAGCGCGGCACACTGCGTCTCGTCGCCTCGCCCGACGGCCGCGACGGATCGTTGACGATCCACGCCGACGCATCGATCTCCGCCGGCCTGATCGATGGCGCCGAGCGCGTCGAGCGCAGCCTCGACCCGAAGCGCAAGGCCTGGGTTCAGATCGTGCGCGGCAGTCTCGACGTCAACGGCCGCCGGCTCGAAGCCGGCGACGCGCTCGGCCTCGACGGTGAATCGAAGCTCGAGCTGAATGGTGGCGCCAGCGCCGAGGTTCTGGTATTCGATCTCGCCTGAGTGCGACGCCTTTTCTTCTCTTCCCAACCGAACAAGTCACCATGCAAAACGGATATCAGAACCCCACGGTGCTCGTCGGCCGCATCCTCCTCGGCCTCATCTTCGTGATCTCGGGCACAGGCAAGATTTTCGGCTTCGACGGCGCCGTCAGCTACATCGCCGCAAAGGGGTTGCCGCTGCCGCAGATCGTGGCCGTGCTCACCATCTGCATCGAGCTCGGCGGCGGCCTGCTGCTCATGTTCGGCCTGTTCACTCGCTGGGCGGCGTTCGGCCTGGCCGTGTTCACGATCCTCGCCGCGCTGATCTTCCACAACTTCTGGGCGGCGACCGAAGCAATGCGTATCGGTCAGCAGACCAACTTCATGAAGAACCTGTCAATGGCCGGCGGCATGCTGGTGCTCGCCGTGTTCGGCCCCGGTGCGCTCAGTCTCGACGCCAGACGCGGCCGGGCTTGAGTCGACGAGTCCCGCCGACGTCGGCGGGTTTCAAGCGTCGCGGGCCAGGCGCACGCCGCTGAATTGCCACTGCGCGTCGGGCGGAAAGAAATTGCGGTAGCTCGCGCGCACGTGGCCCGCAGGCGTGGCGCATGAGCCGCCGCGCAGCACGAACTGGTTGCACATGAACTTGCCGTTGTATTCGCCGACGGCGCCGGCGAGCGGCCGATAGCGCGGGTAGGCGAGGTAGGCCGAGTTCGTCCACTCCCAGACATCGCCGAACATCTGCACCGGCTCGTCGCCCACCGGCGCGGTCTGCGGCAAGGGATGGAACGCGCCGCGGTTGGCGAAGTTGCCGACGAGCGGAGCGCGAAGCGAGCGCGCCGCGTGCTCCCATTCGAGCTCGGTCGGCAAGCGCGCGCCAGCCCAGCGCGCGAAGGCGTCGGCTTCGAAAAAACTGAGGTGACAGATCGGCGTGTGCGAGTCGATCTCGACCGTGCCCTGCAAGGTATGAATGAGCCAGCGGCCGCCGTCGCGAAGCCAGTACATCGGCGCGACGCGCTGGCCCGATCGGAGCCAGTCCCAGCCCATCGACAGCCAGAGCTCGGGCCGCGTGTAGCCGGCATCGTCGATGAAGGCGAGGTAGTCGCCATACGTGGCCGGCCGCGAAGCGATCTCGAACGGCGCGGCGAAAACGACGTGGCGCGGCGTCTCGTTGTCGAAGCAGAAGGCGCCTTCGAGCACGGCGTCGTAGCCGAGCTCGACGAGGCCGCCTTCGTGGCCGAACCAGCGGATCGGTTGCGGCTGCACCACCGCCATCGGCCAGCGCCTGGCGTAGGCCGCGGCGAGCGGGTTGCCGGCGAGCGCGTGCTTGATGTCGGTCAGGATCAGCTCCTGATGCTGCTGCTCATGCTGCAGGCCGAGCTCGACCAGCGACGCGATCTCGGGCTCGTCGCCACGCGTCGCCAGCAGCGCCTGCATGCGGGCATCGACGTCGGTGCGATAGCGCTTCACGTCGGCCAGCGTCGGCCGGCTGACGAGGCCGCGGCGGGCCCGTGGATACTGTTCGCCGATGCCCTGGTAGTAGCTGTTGAAGAGCACCCGAAACGCCGCATCGAATGGTCTGAAACCGGCCTCGAACCGCTCGAGAACAAAAGTCTCGAAGAACCAGGTGATGTGCGCGAGATGCCACTTGGTCGGGCTTGCGTCGGGCATCGACTGCAGCTGGCAGTCTTCGGCCGTCAGCGGCGCGGCCAGTGCGAGGCTGGCCCGGCGAACCGCTTCGTAGCGCGCCGAAAGAGGCGTCTGGCGCGCGGCGATGCCGGGCCACGGAGTGGCGTTCGTCATACGGATGTCTCCTCCGTTCTTGTGAAGGAAGAGCCTAGCCGAAGATCGGATCCGATGCCCGCGAAGGGCTGCCGTGCGAGAGGCGCGGTGCGCCGTGCGATGGTCCTCGCCAAGCACGAATGTACCCGGTCGATCGGAGTCGACCGCTCTCTAGAATGGGCCCCATGGCTTTCGTTCATCTGCGCGTGCATACCGAATATTCGGTCCTCGACGGCACGCTGCGAATCGACGAAGCCGTCGCGGCGGCCGCCGCCGACCGTCAAGCGGCGCTGGCGATCACCGATC
>JALYSL010000414.1 GCA_030854825.1 Pseudomonadota bacterium | reverse complement strand
GACAACGGCAGCTCAGGCCGGGGGCGCGCTTTCGCCAGTCCGGCTGCCCGTGCTTTCTGCCGAACAGGCCGCGGCCGGCGAACGTATTGCCGCCGCATTTTCGGCCCCGGTTCCCGGCACCGTGCTCTTGCATGGCAGCACAGGCAGCGGCAAGACCGAGGTCTACCTTCGCGCGACCGCGACGACGCTGGATCTGCAGCGGCAGGCCCTCGTGCTGGTGCCTGAAATCAACCTGACGCCGCAACTCGTCAGCCGATTCGTCGAACGCTTTCCGGGCCGACGCATCGTCTCGCTGCACAGCGGCCTGACGCCGGCACAGCGGCTGCGCCACTGGCTGCTGGCTCATGACGGACAGGCCGACATCGTTCTCGGCACCCGGCTCGCCATATTCGCTTCGCTGCCGCGGCTCGGCCTCATCGTCGTCGACGAGGAGCACGATCCTTCGTACAAGCAGCAGGACGGCGCCCGCTACTCGGCGCGCGATCTGGCGATCTGGCGCGGCCGCAACGAAGCCGCACTCGTCGTCCTGGGCTCGGCAACCCCTTCGCTGGAAAGCTGGCATCGCGCCGAAACTGGCCACTACGTTCGCCTCTCATTGCCGACAAGGATCGGCGGCGCCGCCTGGCCCGACGTTCGTCTGGTCGACATGGGCCGGCTGCCTCGCACCGGCAAGGGCCCACCGGCGCTCGCGCCGCCTCTGGTCGCGGCGATCGAAGAACGTATCGGGCGTGGCGAGCAAAGCCTGGTCTTCCTCAACCGGCGCGGCTACGCCCCGGTGCTCCATTGCACGGAATGCGGCTGGAAGAGCAGTTGCCCGCATTGCAGCGCCTGGCGCGTCTTTCACAAGCAGGACCGGACGCTGCGCTGCCATCACTGCGGTCTCGCCGAAGGGGTGCCCCGTGCCTGCCCCGATTGCGGCAACCCCGACATCGCGCCAATCGGCCGAGGCACCGAGCGCCTCGAAGAACAGCTCGGCGCGTTGCTGCCGCAGGCGCGAATCGCCCGCATCGATGCCGACAGCACGCGCAAGAAAGGCGCCCTCGAAGCGCAGCTCGGCGCGGTTCACGCCGGCGAAGTCGACGTGCTGGTCGGCACCCAGATGATTGCCAAGGGGCACGACTTCCGCCGCATCGGGCTGGTCGCCGCGGTCAACCCGGACAGCTCCCTCTTCAGCAGCGACTTTCGTGCGCCCGAGCGGCTCTTTTCCCTGCTCATGCAGGCGGCCGGACGGGCCGGCCGGGACGCCGCGCAAGCGACGCAAAGTGAAATGTGGGTGCAGACGTGGCACCCGGCGCATCCGCTCTACGCGGCCCTGCGCATGCACGATTTCGCGGCCTTCGCCGCCGGCCAGCTAAAGGAGCGCGAGAGTGCTGGCTTGCCGCCCTATTCGTACCTTGCGGTGCTCCGCGCCGAAGCGAAAACGAGCGAAGCGGCTGCGTCGTTTCTCGCCGCCGCCGCCGAGCGCGCCAGGACGCTCGACGAATCGCCATCGGTCATGGTCTATGCACCGGTGCCGCTGATCGTCGCTCGCATTGCCGATGTCGAGCGGATGCAGATGCTCGTCGAATCGCAATCGCGGCGCGACCTGCAGGCCATGCTCGCTGCCTGGCTACCGCTTCTGCACGCCTTGCGCAACGAGCGCAAGGCCGCCGATCAGCGCATCCTGCGCTGGGCCATCGACGTCGATCCACTTCTCATCTGAGCGGCCGCGTCAGATCGGCGAGCAGCAGGATCGCCCGCACCAACCCTTCGACAGCGTCCTCCAGGTCGACGACCGGCTCGAGGCTCTCGATCTCGGCCAGCAGCTCGTCGGCGTCTTCCAGATCCTGGGCGTCGAGGTGGCGATACAGCAAGGCCAGGGGCTCGGCCGTCTCGTCGGCCGGCAAGCGCATGAGGCCCGGGAAGAGCTCGAATGCGGTGGCGACACCGGCAACCCACGGCAGGACGGCTTCGCCGGGCACGCCGCCACTCCCTTCGAGCTCGAAGACCCAGGGGTCGAACCACTGCCGCCGCGCGATCGCCGCGTCGAGCTCGGCGTGGCGGCGCAGGGCGAGCGCATGCAGCGGCGCAGGGTCGTAGCCACCGGGCAGCGCTCGCCCTTCGTCATCGGTGATGCAGGCGAGCCAGCGGTCGTGGGGCACCCGCTCGGGTTGGACCAGCAAGGCGCAGAGAAATCCGTCCAGCGACGAAACGTCGAGCGGCTCGAGCGGCGCCGGCACCGCGTCGAGAAGACCTTGCAAGATATCGATGTCGCGATCGGAAAGCAGCGTTGCGACGGCTTTGCGGATGGGCGCGCGCGGCTTGCGGCGCGGAGGCGGGGCGCCCTTCACGACAGGATCACCGGCGTGCCGACCTGCCTCTCGTGCATACCTTCGACGGTGACTTCGGTACGCAGCATGGTGTGGGTCCGGTTCGATCCGAAGGCGCGGCTCGGCGACGCCGAAGCTTAGCCAATCGCTCGCTTCCGGCCGCCGCCCATGCTCGCCTATGCCCGGATCGCGCTTGGCGGATACTGCTTGATCCACCAGATTTCAAGTCACAGGAGTTCGATCATGGGAGCGACCGAAGCTTTCGTCAGCACCGCCGAGATCGGCCATTTCGTCGCTGGCCGGCCGGTCGCCGGATCGAGCGGCCGTCGCCAGGCCGTGTACAACCCGGCCACCGGCGCCGTCGCGCGCCAGGTTGCGCTGGCGTCGCCAGCGGAAGTCGACAGCGCCGTCGCTGCAGCGAAGGCCGCCTGGCCCGCTTGGGCGAACCTGCCGCCGCTGCGCCGTTCGCGCATCCTCAACGCCTTCCTCAGTCTGCTCAACCAGCATCGCGACACGCTCGCGGCGATGATCACCTCCGAGCACGGCAAGGTCTTCACCGACGCGCAGGGCGAGGTGACGCGCGGCATCGACGTGGTCGAGTTCGCCTGCGGCATTCCACAGCTGCTGAAGGGCGACTACACCGAACAGGTCTCGACCGGCATCGACAACTGGACGATGCGCCAGCCACTCGGCGTCGTCGCCGGCATCACGCCGTTCAACTTCCCGTGCATGGTGCCGATGTGGATGTTCCCGGTCGCCATCGCTTGCGGCAACTGCTTCGTCCTGAAGCCGAGCGAGCGCGATCCGTCGGCGTCGATCTTCATGGCGGAATTGCTGCGCCAGGCCGGCCTGCCCGACGGCGTCTTCAGCGTCGTCCAGGGCGACAAGGTCGCCGTCGACGCGCTGATCGCGCATCCCGACGTCAAGGCCGTGAGCTTCGTCGGCTCGACGCCGATCGCCCGTCACATCTACGAAACCGGCGCCAAGCACGGCAAGCGCGTGCAGGCCCTCGGCGGCGCCAAGAACCACATGGTCGTGATGCCCGACGCCAACCTCGAGCAGGCAGTCGACGCGCTGGTCGGCGCCGCCTACGGATCGGCCGGCGAGCGTTGCATGGCGATCTCGGTGGCGGTGCTGGTCGGCGATGTCGCCGATCGCATCGTGCCGCTGGTTGCCGAGCGTGCGAGAACACTGGTCGTCAAGAACGGCATGGAGCTCGACGCCGAGATGGGGCCGCTCGTCACCGGCGAGGCAAAGACGCGCGTCGACACCTATATCGCGGCCGGGATCGGCGAGGGCGCAACGCTCGCCGCCGACGGCCGCGGCCTCACGGTGAAGGGCCACGAGAAGGGCTTCTTCACCGGTGGCACGCTCTTCGATCACGTCACGCCGTCGATGAAGATCTATCGCGAGGAGATCTTCGGCCCGGTGCTGTCCTGCGTGCGCGTGACCGATTTCGACGCCGCGCTCGAGCTCGTCAATGGCCATGAATTCGGCAACGGTGTGGCCCTGTTCACCAGCGACGGCAACGTTGCCCGCGAATTCGCGCGGCGCGTCGAAGTCGGCATGGTCGGCATCAATGTGCCGATCCCGGTACCGATGGCCTGGCACGGATTCGGCGGCTGGAAGTCGAGCATGTTCGGCGACATGCACGCCTACGGAGAAGAGGGCGTGCGCTTCTATACGCGGCAGAAATCTGTGATGCAGCGCTGGCCGGCATCAACCCCGAAAGGCGCCGAGTTCACGATGCCGACGTCGAAATAGCCTCAGCGCGCGGGAGAGCGCCAGTTCACGGTGCGCAAGACGCTTCCGACCTTGACGACGCGCTGCTCGGTCCGGCCTTCGATGTTCGCCGTGACCGTGTAATCGCCGGCCGGAAGCCTGACGAGAAGCAGCGGCCCGGCGCGATCAACGTCGAAGACCTCGCCCGCGCGACCCTTGACCGAGACGTGATCGGCAACCAGGTACTCGCCGCTGGGATTGCTGAAGACCAGTTTCAGATCGAAGCCGGACTGCAGTGGCGTCATCGCGGCCCGCGCTTCTTCGCCGGCCCCGCCGTTCAGGTAGTCGATGCCTTTGGCCGAGCGCACCTGCGGTGGCGGCGGCGCGCCCGGATCGGTTTGTGCAAACGCTGTGCCGGCGCACACGACCGCGAGCGCGAGGGTCAGGGCAAATCGGGTGCTGGCTTGCATGGCGGACTCCGCGAGGGCTGCCGTCAGCATGCCGAAGCTCCCGCGACACCGACATCGGCGCGCGACGCGATCCCGCGTCAGACGCATCCGACCGCGCTGCCCCTCAGATCTTCTCGGTCTCGCCGGCAGCCGGCTGCCAGCGCATCAGGCGCTTCTCGATCCGGCCGACGGCGGCGTCGAGCGCCAGGGCGAAGACCGTGAGCACGAGGATGCCGGCCATCACCGTGTCGATGTCGAACGAGCCCTCGGCTTGCAGGATCAGGTAGCCGACGCCGCGCGACGAGCCGAGGTACTCGCCGACCACCGCGCCGACAAAGGCCAGCCCGACTGACGTGTGCAGCGAGCTGAACACCCAGCTCGTCGCACTCGGCAGGTAGACGTGGCGAAGCAGCTGCTTTTGCGATGCGCCGAGCATGCGCGCGTTGGCGAGCACCACCGGGCTCACTTCCTTGACGCCCTGGTAGACGTTGAAGAAGACGATGAAGAAGACCAGCGTCACGCCCAGCGCCACCTTGCCGGCGATGCCGAGCCCGAACCAGACCGCGAAGATCGGCGCCAGGATGATGCGCGGCATCGCGTTGAGGCCCTTGATGTACGGATCGGCGATGGCCGCGACGAGCGGGCTGAGCGCCAGCCACAAGCCACAGCCGAGGCCGAGCAGCGAGCCGATGACGAAGGCGAGCAAGGTCTCGACCAGGGTGACCAGCAGGTGCTGGTAGATATCGGCATCGACCCAGAACCAGTGCCAGATGCGATCGGCCACCTTGAGCGGCTCGCCGAAGAAGAACGCCGCCTGCTGGTCGTTATCGAAGAAGAGCGGCCGGATCAGGCCTGGCTGGGTGGCGACGTACCAGAGCACGACCAGCAGGGCCAGCAGGCCGAGCTGCCAGAGCGGCAGCGTGGCGCGGGTTGGCGAGGACGACCGGGCTCACTTCCTTGACGCCCTGGTAGAGGTTGAAGAAGACGATTAAGAAGACGAGCGTGACGCCGAGCGCGACCTTGCTGGCGATGCCAAGGCCGAACCAGACGGCGAAGATCGGCGCCAGGATCACGCGCGGCATGCTGTTGAGCGCCTTGATGTACGGATCCGCGATCGCGCCGGCGAGCGGGCTGAGCGCGAGCCAGAGGCCGAAGCCGAGCCCGAGCATCGTGCCGAGCACGAACGCGAGCACGGTCTCGACCAGCGTGACCCAGAG
>JALYSL010000007.1 GCA_030854825.1 Pseudomonadota bacterium | reverse complement strand
GTCGCCAGGCGATCAGCCCCAGAGCTGCTGCCGCTGACGAAGCCGAACGCGCTGAGGCGGGCGCACTCCGCTTCGGTCAACGAGAAGACGCGCCGCAACTCGACCTCGGCGAAGAGCTCGCGCGTGCGCACCGCGTCGCGGCCGAGCGCGTCGAAGACGAAGCGCTCGAAATTCGAGGCTTTCGAGATGTCCATCGACGGGCTCGAGGTTTCGTGCGTCTCGGCGGCCGAGCGCACGCGATAGCTGCCGCTGCGAAAGAATTCGTCGAGCACGTCGTTCTCATTCGTCGCGAGAACGAGCCGGCGGATCGGCAAGCCCATCTGGCGAGCGACGTGGCCAGCGCAGATGTTGCCGAAGTTGCCGGTCGGCACGGCGAAATCGACCCCCTCGTCGTTCGACGACGTGGCCTGGAAGTAGCCGGCGAAGTAGTAAACGATCTGGGCCAGCAGCCGAGCCCAGTTGATCGAGTTCACCGTGCCGATCGAGTGCCGCTCCTTGAACGCCAGATCGGCGGAGACGCCCTTGACGAGATCCTGGCAATCGTCGAAGACGCCTTCAATCGCGATGTTGTGGATGTTCGCGTCCTGCAGGCTGAACATCTGCGCCTGCTGGAATTCGCTCATCCGGCCGAGCGGCGAGAGCATGAACACGCGGACACCGCGCTTGCCCTTCAACGCGTGCTCGGCCGCGCCGCCGGTATCGCCCGAAGTCGCGCCCAGCACGTTGAGCGTGCGGCCACGGCGCGCCAGTTCGTACTCGAAGGCGTTGCCGAGAAACTGCATCGCCAGGTCCTTGAAAGCGAGCGTCGGCCCGTTCGACAGGCCGAGAACGAAGATGCCCGGGTCGAGGCTTCGCAGCGGCGTGATGCGCGCGTCGCCGAACGCTTCGGCGGTGTACGTCTCGGCGACGATGCGGTGCAAGGCATCGGCTGGCACGTCGTCGGCGTAGAGCGAGATCAGCTCGAAGGCGAGCTCGGGGTAGGTCAGCTGGCGCCAGCGCGCCAGCGTCGCCGCATCGACGCGCGGATAGCGCTCGGGAAGGAAGAGGCCGCCGCCGGGCGCCAGGCCTTCGAGCAGGATGTCGCTGAAGCCCCTTTCCGCCGTCCCACCGCGCGTGCTCAGGTATTTCAACCGAGGTCTTCCTTGCGGATGCGAACGATCTTCGCCAGCACCGTCGGCAACGCCTGCATCGCCGCCATCGCCTTCGTCATCCTGCCTTCGACGGTGTCGTGCGTGAGGATGATGACGTCGGTTCGCGCCGCGCCCTCGTGCGTGCCGATCTCGGCCGGCCGCTGCAGCAAGGCGTCGATGGAGATGTCGTGCTCGGCCAGGATGCCGGTGACGCGCGCCAGCACCCCGGCCACATCGGCCACCTGCAGCCGCAGGTAGAACGAAGTCACGACTTCGTCGATCGGCAGGACGGACAGGTCCTGCATCGCCGCCGGCTGGAACGCCAGATGCGGCACGCGATGATCGGGGTCGGCGGTGGCGAGCCGTGCCAGGTCGACCAGGTCGGCGATCACGGCGGATGCCGTCGGCTCGGCGCCGGCGCCCTTGCCATAGTAAAGCGTGGTGCCGACCGCGTCGCCCTGCACCAGCACCGCGTTCATCGCACCTTCGACATTGGCGATCAGGCGCTTGGCCGGAACCAGCGTCGGGTGCACGCGCAGCTCGATGCCGCCGCTGGTGCCCCCGTTGATCGCGTCGCGCCGCTTGGTGATCGCCAGCAGTTTGATGCGATAGCCGAGCTGCTCGGCATAGGCGATGTCGGCGGGCTGCAATTGCGTGATGCCTTCGACATACGCCTTCGCGAATTGCACCGGTACGCCGAAGGCGATCGCCGAAACCAGCGTCGCCTTATGGGCTGCGTCGATGCCTTCGATGTCGAAGGTGGGGTCGGCTTCAGCATAGCCGAGCCGTTGCGCTTCGGCCAGGGCCTGCGCGAAATCGATGCCGCGCGCGCGCATCTCGGAGAGGATGAAGTTGGTGGTGCCGTTGATGATCCCGGCGATCCATTCAATTCGATTGGCGGTGAGCCCTTCGCGGAGCGCCTTGATGATCGGGATGCCGCCGGCCACCGCGGCCTCGAAGGCGACGACGACGCCTTTTTCGCGCGCCGCCGCGAAGATCTCGGTACCGTGGATCGCGAGCAAGGCCTTGTTCGCCGTGACGACGTGCTTGCCGGCGGCGATCGCCTCGAGCACTAGCGTCCTGGCGATGCCGGTGCCGCCGATCAGCTCGACGATCACGTCGATGTCGGGGCGGCCGATCACCGAGCGCGCGTCGGCCGTGACCGTCGCGGCGCCGCCGGCGACGACGCTCGCCCGCGCGGTGTCGAGATCGGCGATGTGCGTGATGCGAATCTCGCGCCCGGCGCGGCGCCGGATCTCTTCCTGGTTGCGCTGCAGGACGACGAACGTGCCGGTGCCGACGACGCCGACGCCGAGCAGCCCGACCTGGATCGGTTTCATGGTGGCAATGCTGCGGCCGCTTCGCTCAACGCGAGTGCCGGGTCCGATAGTGGTCGAGAAAGGTTGCGATGCGGGCGATCGCGTCGGCAAGGTCGTCGGAATTGGGCAGGAAGACAACCCGGATGTGATCGGGCCGTGGCCAGTTGAAACCGGTGCCCTGGACGATCAGCACCTTTTGCTCGGCCAGCAGCTCATAGGCGAATTGCTGGTCGTCCTCGATCGGATAAAGCTTCGGGTCGAGCCTCGGGAACATGTAGAGCGCCGCCTTCGGCTTGACGCAGGTGACGCCGGGAATGGCCGTCAGCAGCTGATGCGCCAGGTCGCGCTGACGGCACAGGCGGCCACCCGACGTGACAAGATCGTCGATGCTCTGGTAGCCGCCGAGGGCCGTCTGGATTGCCAGCTGGCCCGGCGTGTTCGAGCACAGGCGCATCGACGCCAGCATGCCCAGGCCTTCGATGTAGTCGCCGGCGTTCCGCTTCTCGCCCGAAACGACCATCCAGCCGGCGCGGTAGCCGCACGATCGGTAGTTCTTCGACAGGCCGTTGAAGGTGAGGAAGAGCACATCGTCGGCAAGCGACGCGATCGAAGTGTGCTGGCAACCGTCGTACAGCGTCTTGTCGTAGATCTCGTCGGCGAAGACGATCAGCCCGTGCCGGCGCGCCAGCTCGACGATCTTCTCGAGGACGGCGGCAGGATAGAGCGCGCCGGTCGGGTTGTTCGGGTTGATGACGACGAGCGCGCGGGTGCGCGGCGTGATCTTCGCCGCCATGTCGTCGAGATCGGGCAGCCAGTCGGACGACTCGTCGCACAGGTAGTGCACCGGCGTGCCGCCCGACAGCGCGACCGACGCGGTCCACAGCGGATAGTCGGGCGACGGGATGAGCACCTCGTCACCGTTGTTGAGCAGCGCGTTCATGCTCATCGTGATGAGCTCGGAGGCGCCATTGCCGAGAAACACGTCGTCGACCGTCACGCCCTTCACCTGCTTTTGCTGCGTGTAGTGCACGACGGCGCGGCGTGGTGCGAACAGACCTTTCGAATCGGTGTAACCGGCGGCGTTCGGCAGGTTGCGGATCATGTCCTGCACGATCTCGTCGGGCGGCTCGAGCCCGAACACGGCCAGGTTGCCGATGTTGAGCTTGATGATGTGCTGGCCCTCTTCTTCCATCTGCCGCGCCTTCTCGAGCACCGGGCCACGGATGTCGTAGCAGACGTTGGCGAGCTTGGCCGACTTGAGAAGGGGCTGCACGGAAGGGACTCCAGCGAAGAACTGCACGGCGAGAAGGAGCCGGATATTTGACCACAGGGGTCGCGCGCGAGGTCCGAGAACGCCGGCGCACTCTCCGATAATCGGCGCATGAAGATGCGCGCGGACCGCATGGAAGGACAAAACGCGATCGCCCGGCACGGGCCCGACGGCGTCGTCGTCAACGCCGTGACCTGGGTCGAGAGCGTCGTCGTGCCATGGCGTGGCGCGGTCCTGCCCTGGCAGGTTGCCAACTTCGAGACGCTGACGGCGGCGCATTTTGCGCAGCTCGCCGCGCTCGCTCCCGAGCTCGTGATCTTCGGCAGCGGCGCGCGCTTGCGTTTTCCTGCGCCGGCGCTGCTGCGGCCACTGATCGACGCCCGCATCGGGTTCGAGACGATGGACAGCGCCGCCGCGTGCCGCACCTACAACGTCCTCCTCGCCGAAGGAAGGTCGGTGATCGCCGCCCTGCTGTTCAGCGCCGCGCCGAGCGCGACGTGACCGTTAGGCCGCTGCCGAAGGGCTCATCCCAAGCCCTATAATCGACGGTTACGCCCCGCAACGCGGGCAGTGAAATCAGCGAGCTTCATGACGCCTGCCCTCAACAAACCCGTACCGGAATTCGAAGCGCTTGCAACGGGAGGGGTGAAGTTCACGCCGCAGGCCTACGCCGGCAAGATCGTCGTCCTCTATTTCTACCCCAAGGACAACACTCCGGGCTGCACCACCGAGGCGATGCAGTTTCGCGATCACTACAAAGAGTTCCTCAAGGCCGGCGCCGTGCTCTTCGGCGTATCGCGCGACAACATGGCGTCGCACGATCGCTTCAAGCAGAACCTCGAGCTGCCGTTCGAATTGATCGCCGACACCGAAGAAAAGCTTTGCCACATGTTCGGCGTGGTCAAGAACAAGATCATGTACGGCAAGAAGGTGAAGGGCATCGAGCGAAGCACCTTCCTGATCGACGGCAGCGGCGTCCTGCGCGCCGAATGGCGTGGCCTCACGGTCAATGGCCACGTCGAGGAAGTCCTGAAAGCCGTCAAGGCCATCAAGAAAGCAGGCTGAGGCCCGCCGTCGCGGCTGGGGCGCGCCGGCGAAGCCAACCTCGCGCCCGTCGTGCCGGCCCCTCGCCGCTCGCTGCTCACCGAACGAGATCTTCATGCCCCTGCCCAAGCCACCGGCCAAGCGCGCCGATTTCCTGAGCCCGGAAGCGTTCGAGACGCCGGTCGTCGCCGGCAAGCGGGCACGCCGGGACCGGCCGGCAGAAGAACCCGTCGCACCGGCCGTCCTCGAGCTGTCGAACGAAAGCCACCTGCCGGCAGCGACCGCGCCGCCGACCGTCACCCAGGCGCCCCGGCCCGCAATGACGCAGGCCCGTCCGGAGCGTGATAGAAAGCCGCGCGGCAACGGCCCGACAACGCTCTTCGTCCTCGACACCAACGTGCTGATGCACGACCCGACGTCGCTGTTCCGGTTCGAAGAGCACGACATCTACCTGCCCATGATCACCCTGGAGGAGCTCGACGGGCACAAGCGCGGCATGACCGAGGTGGCACGCAATGCCCGTCAGGTCAGTCGCGACCTGGACGCGCTCGCTTCGAACATGCCGACGCGCAATGCATCCGGCCGCGCCGAGGGCATTCCGCTCAGCCGTACCGGCCATCGGGTCGCCGGCGGCAACCTGTTCTTCCAGACCGACCTGATCAACGTCAGCCTGCCCGAGGGCCTGCCTCAGGGCAAGGCCGACAACCAGATCCTCGGCGTCGTCAAGGCCTTGGGCGAGCAGCAGCCGGGACGCAACGTGGTGCTGGTGTCGAAAGACATCAACATGCGCATCAAGGCGCGTGCCCTCGGCCTGCCGGCGGAAGACTATTTCAACGACAAGACGCTCGAGGACGGCGACCTGCTCTACACCGGCGTGCTGGCCCTGCCCGCGGACTTCTGGGACAAGAACGGCAAGACGGTCGAGAGCTGGCAGCAAGGCGGCCTCACCTTCTACCGGGTCAGCGGCCCGGTCGTGCCGCTACTGCTGATCAACCAGTTCGTCTATCTCGAAGCGCCCGGCGCCGCGTCGCTCTATGCGAAGGTGATCGAGATCACCGGCAAGACGGCAGTGCTTCGAACGCTCAAGGACTACACCCATCAGAAGAATTCGGTCTGGGGCATCACGGCGAGAAACCGCGACCAGAACTTCGGCCTGAACCTCCTCATGGATCCGGAGTGCGACTTCATCACGCTGACCGGCACAGCCGGATCGGGCAAGACGCTGATGTCGCTCGCTTCGGGCCTGGCCCAGGTGATGGACGACCGTCGCTACACCGAGATCATCGTCACCCGCGTCACGGTGCCGGTCGGCGAGGACATCGGTTTTCTGCCCGGCACCGAGGAAGAGAAGATGGGCCCGTGGATGGG
>JALYSL010000505.1 GCA_030854825.1 Pseudomonadota bacterium | reverse complement strand
CTCGCCCATCTGCGTCATGTGGCCGACGAATCGGGTGCCGTGCTGGATGCCGAGCCACTTCTTGGCGATCGCGCCTGCGGCCACCGAAGGAGCCGTCAGCCGCGCCGAGGCCCGGCCGCCGCCGCGCGGGTCGCGCAGACCGTACTTGTGCAGGTAGGTGTAGTCGGCATGGCCGGGGCGGAAGGTGTCGAGCAGGTTCGCGTAGTCCTTGCTGCGCTGGTCGGTGTTGCGGATCACGAGCGCGATCGACGTGCCGGTGGTCTTGCCTTCGAAAACGCCGGAGAGGATCTCGACCTTGTCTTCCTCGTTGCGCTGCGTGACGTGGCGCGACGTGCCCGGGCGGCGCCGATCGAGCTCGGGCTGGATGTCAGCCGCCGAAAGCTCGAGCCCGGGCGGGCAGCCGTCGACGATGCAACCGATCGCCGGACCGTGGCTCTCGCCGAAGTTCGTGACGCGAAACAGCGTTCCGAACGTGCTGCCTGGCATCCGTTGGCCGACCTAGTTCGCCTTCGACGACGGCAGCTCGTCGCGGCTTTCCACCGGCCAGTCGCGGATGTAGGCCTTCAGCATGCGGTTCTCGAAATCCTGGCTGTCGACCACGGCACGGGCCACGTCGTAGAACGAGATCACGCCCATCAACGTGCGCTCGGTCAGCACCGGCATGTAGCGGGCGTGCCGGCCGAGCATCATGCGGCGCACCTCGTCGAGCTCGGTGGCGGGCGTGCAGGTGAGCGGGTGATCGTCCATCACCGCCTGCACCCGCGTCGTGCCGAGGCTGCCGCCATTCTTTACGATGGCCTGGATCACTTCGCGAAACGTCAGCATGCCGGTGAGCTCGCCGTGATCCATGACCACGAGCGAGCCGATGTCGTGCTGCGACATGATGTCGAGCGCCGTGCTGAGCGCTTCGTCGGGCGCCACGGTGAAGAGTGTGCCGCCCTTGACGCGCAGGATGTCGCTGACTTTCATGCTGGTCTCCTTCAGGTCGTCGACCCGCTCCCTAGCCGACTGAGCACCGCCGCGTCGCCAGCGAGCGCAGGCACGGACGTGAACCGTTCGAGAATCAATATAGCCCACAATTGCCCCGAGAGGCCGCTTTCGCCCTTGTCCCGAGACCTCATGCCCGGATACGCCAACCCCGGCTTCGACACCCTGGCCCTGCACGCCGGCGCCGCGCCGGATCCGGCCACCGGCGCCCGCGCCGTGCCGATCCACCTGACGACGTCTTTCGTCTTCGAGTCGAGCGAGCATGCCGCCTCGCTCTTCAACATGGAGCGCTCGGGGCACGTCTACAGCCGCCTCTCGAATCCGACCAACGCCGTGCTCGAGGAGCGAGTCGCCGCGCTCGAGGGCGGCACCGGCGCGATCGCCACGGCGAGCGGCCAGGCGGCGTTGCATCTCGCGATCGTCACGCTGGCCGGCGCCGGCTCGCACATCGTCGCCTCGAGCGCGCTCTATGGCGGCTCGCACAACCTGCTGCATTTCACGCTGGCACGATTCGGTATCGCGACAACCTTCGTCAAGCCCGGCGACGTCGATGCCTGGCGCGCGGCGATCCGGCCGGAGACCAAGCTGCTGTTCGGCGAAACCCTCGGCAATCCGGGCCTCGACGTGCTCGACATTCCGACCCTCGCCGCCCTGGCGCACGACAACGACCTGCCGCTGCTCGTCGATTCCACGTTCACCACGCCGTGGCTGATGCAGCCGTTCGAGCACGGCGCCGATCTGCTCTACCACTCGGCGACCAAGTTTCTCTCCGGCCACGGCACCGTCATCGGTGGCGTGCTCGTCGACAGTGGCCGTTTCGACTGGGCCGCGGCCACGGCGAGGTCGGGCCGCTTCACGGAGTTGACGCGCGCCTACGAAGGCTTTCACGGCATGGTGTTCAGCGAGGAGAGCACCGTCGGCGCGTTTCTTCTGCGCGCCCGTCGCGAGGGCCTGCGCGACTTCGGCGCCAGCATGAGCCCGCATACCGCCTGGCTGATCCTGCAAGGCATCGAGACCTTGCCGCTGCGCATGGCGCGGCACGTCGAGAGCACACGCAAGATCGTCGCCTTTCTGGCCGGACACGACATGGTGGCCAGCGTCGGCTACCCCGAGCTCGACACCCATCCCGACCACGCGCTAGCGAAGCGACTCCTGCCGCGAGGCTGCGGCTCGGTCTTCAGCTTCGACCTGCGCGGCTCGCGCGTGCAGGGCCAGGCTTTCATCGAATCGCTGAAGATCTTCTCGCACCTCGCCAACGTCGGCGACTGCCGCTCGCTGGTCATCCACCCGGCGTCGACGACGCATTTCCGGATGGACGATGCGGCGCTCGCGCGCGGCGGCATCGGCCCGGGCACGATCCGGCTGTCGATCGGCCTCGAAGATCCGGACGACCTGATCGACGACCTGAAGCGTGCCCTCAAGGCTACGGCGAAGCGATGAGGTTGCGGGTCGACGGACCGGCCGGCGTGCACGAGGCCTATATCTACACTGGCGGCAAGAGCTTCGACGCCGCCCTGCCGACGGTCGTCTTCGTGCATGGCGCGATGCACGATCACAGCGTTTGGACCCTGCTCGCGCGCTGGTTCGCGCACCACGGCCACGGCGTGCTGGCGCCGGACTTGCCCGGCCATTCGCAAAGCGCCGGGCCACCGCTGCAGAGCGTCGAAGCGATCGCCGGCTGGCTGCTCGCCCTGGTGAAGGCGGCCGGCGTTGCCGAAGCGAGCTTCGTCGGCCACAGCATGGGCTCGCTCGTCACGCTCGAAGCGGCGGCGCAGGCCCCGGCGCAGGCGAAACACCTGGCGATGGTCGGCACGGCCTACCCGATGGTCGTCTCGCCGGCTTTGCTGGAAGCGGCGCGCAACGACCCGTTCGCGGCCATCGACAGCGTCAACGCCTTCTCGCATTCGACGCTCGCCAGTAAGCCGTCGTACCCGGGCCCGGGCATGTGGTTGCACGGCGCCAATCGCGCACTGATGCGGCGATTGCAGACCGGGCAACGTCAAGCCAATCTTTTTCTCCAGGACTTCGAGGTTTGCAATCGCTATGCGGGCGGCTTGAGCGCGGCCGCGCGCGTGACGTGCCCGACGACGCTGATCCTTGGCGAGCACGATCAGATGACCGGCCCGAAGCAGACCACGGAGATCGCCCGTGCCTTGCGGGCACACACTGTCAAGCTACCCGCCGGTCATGCCCTGATGAGCGAGGCGCCCGACGCGCTGCTCGATGCGCTGCGCGCGGCGCTGGCGATCAAGAAACCCTAGTCGCCTTTCAGCGCAGCTCGGCGTTCGAGCTCGGCGCCCAGGATCAAGGTTGCTTCGAGCGTGAACGCGCCGGCGCGCAGCCGATCGATCAAGGCGGATTCCTCGAGGCATTCGAAGCGTTCCACTTCGCCGTCGCGATTCACTGGCTCGACGCCGTCGGCTATCTCGGCGCGAAAGACCTCGATGTCTTCGATCACCCAACCGTCGGCGACGGGGCGCCGAACGATCACCGGCTCGCATCGCGCCAGTCCGTGCAGCTCTGCAAGCATGAGCCCGGCTTCTTCCCACGTTTCGCGTTCGAGGCTGGCTTCGATCGACTCGCCGGCCGCGACTTGGCCGCCCATCAGCGTGTCCCACTGGCCGGGCTCGGTCGCCTTGCCGAAAGCGCGTTGCTGGACCCAGACACGTTGGTCGGACGCCCCGCCGACGAGATGCACAGCCCAGGTCTTGATGCCCAGCGGGCGGACCGCCGCGCGCTCGATGGCACCGACCCGACGCCCCTCCGCGTCGGTGACGGCGAGCAACTCGTCGCGCCAGATCGAGCCGAGGCCTCGACCGTGCAGCCAGCGAGCGACGACGGCGAGCGATTCGTCGCCCCGGCCGAAGAGCCTGAATCCGGATGTGGTCTCGTCTTCGAGGAATCCGGCCGAGCGCATTCGATCGGCGAGACCGGGCTCGATGCTGCCAATCGCGTGCTCGGCACCGTTGTGCACAAGCAGGAGCGTCCGGCGCGCCTGCGAAACCGGAGCTGTCGCGGTGCGGCGCGCCTGCAGCAGCCAGTCTTCGTTTCCGCTCACGCTTGTTTCTAGCCGTCGGCCACCTTGCCGGCCAGCAAGGCAAAGAACCGCGCCTCGTCGATAAGCGCGACGCCGAGCGCTTCGGCCCTGGCGAGCTTCGACCCGGCATCGGCGCCAGCGACGACGTAGTCGGTTTTCTTCGACACCGAGCCTGCGACCTTGCCGCCCAGCGACTCGATCATCTCCTTCGCGTCGTCGCGCGACAACGTCGGCAGGGTGCCGGTGAGCACGAAGGTCTTGCCGCGCAAGGGTCGAGGCTCGGTGCTCGCTTCGCCCTCGGTCGCCGGCCACTCGACGCCGGCGGCGAGCAATGCCTCTACGACGTCGGTGTTGTGCCGCTCGTCGAAGAACGCGTGAACGCTCTCGGCGACGATCGGTCCGACGTCGGCAACCTCGAGCAGTTGCTCGACGCTCGCGGCCCGGAGCCGCTCGAGGCTGCCGAAATGGCGCGCCAGATCCTTGGCCGTCGACTCGCCGACGTGGCGCGCGCCGAGCGAATAGAGGAATCGGCTGAATGTCGTCTTCTTGCTCGACTCGATGTTGGCGACAAGATTGGCTGCGCTCTTGTCACCCATGCGCTCGAGCGTCTCGAGCTTGTCCTTCGTGAGGGCATAGATGTCGGGCAGCGAATTCACCATGCCCGCGTCCACCAGCTGATCGACGATCTTGTCGCCCAGGCCTTCGATGTCGAGCGCACGCCGGCCGGCGAAATGCAGGATGGCGATCTTGCGCTGGGCCGCGCAGAAGAGGCCGCCGCTGCAGCGGTGGTCAACGCCGCCCTTCTCGCGCACCACGTGGCTGCCGCACACCGGGCACTCGCGCGGCATGCGAAAGTTGGACACGTAGGTCTCGCGCACCAATGGCACGCGGCCGACGACTTCCGGGATCACGTCGCCAGCCCGACGAACGATCACCGTGTCGCCGACGCGAACGCCCTTGCGACGGACCTCGAACGCGTTATGCAGCGTCGCGTTCGAGACCGTTGTGCCACCGACGAAGACCGGCTCGAGCTTGGCCACCGGCGTCAGCTTGCCGGTTCGGCCGACCTGGATGTCGATGGCGTTGAGCCGCGTCGTTTTCTCCTGCGCCGGATACTTCTGCGCCACGGCCCAGCGCGGCTCGCGCGACTTGAAACCGAGCCTGTCCTGCAGGGCGCGGTCGTTTACCTTGTAGACGACGCCGTCGATCTCGTAGGGCAGGCCGCCCCGCCGCTCGGCGATGCGCTCGTGAAATGCGACGAGGCCGGCACCGCCCTCCACGGTCTCGTGCATCGGACTCGCCGGCAGGCCCATCGCATCGAATGCGTCGAGCAGTGCCGTCTGCGTCGGCGGCACGGCCCAGCCGACCACCTCGCCGAGCCCGTACGCGAAGAAGCTGAGCGGACGCTTCGCGGCGTTGCGCGCGTCGAGTTGACGCACTACGCCGGCTGCCGCGTTACGCGGATTGACGAAGGTCTTTTCGCCTTTCGCGCCGGCTTCGATGAGGTTTTTCTGCCGCTCGTTGAGGGCATCGAAATCGTCACGCCGCATGAACACCTCGCCCCGCACCTCGAGCACCGCCGCGGCGACGTGCTTCAGGCGCTTGGGAATGTCGGCGATCGTGCGCACCGTATGCGTCACGTCCTCGCCGGTCTCGCCGTCCCCGCGCGTCGCCGCCTGGACAAGTGTGCCGGCCTCGTAGCGCAGGTTGATGGCCAGCCCGTCGAACTTCATCTCGGCGGCATACTCGACCGGGGGATCGGCCTCGCCCAGGCCGAGTGCCTTGCGTACGCGGGCATCGAACTTCTCGGCCCCGGCCGCGGTGGTGTCGGTCTCGGTATCGATCGAGAGCATGGGCACGACGTGGCGTACCGGCTGCAATCCTTCGAGCACCGCACCGATGACCCGTTGTGTGGGCGAATCGGGCACGACCAGCTCGGGGTGGGCCGCCTCGATCGACTGCAACTCCTGATAGAGCGCGTCGTAGTCGGCGTCGGGAATTTCCGGTGCGTCAAGCGTGTAGTAGGCACGCGCGTAGTGCAGCAACTGGGCACGCAGCTCCTCGGCGCGCTTCGGCGCGGCGGCCACGCCCTTCGGGCGAGGCTCAGACGCCCGCGAGGGCACGCGTCAGCTCCGCTGCCGGCTCGGCCTTGCAGCCGCTGGCGTTCTGGCCCGACCAGAGCGGCGAGAAGTCGCCGCTGCCGCGTGCTTCGGCGGCAGCGCGCAGGGGCGCGATCGCGGCGGTGCCGAGCGGAAACGGCGGGGCTGCCGCATCGTCAACTTCACGCATCAACCGGTTGACGATGCCGCGCGCTGCGCCACCCGTGAAAAGGCGAGTCAACGCGGTGTGCCGCGCGGCCTCGCTGGTCAGCGCCTGGCGATGGACGGGACGTGTCGTTGCCTCGGGGCAGAGCAGGTACGCGGTGCCGACCTGGACCACCGCCGCGCCGAGAGCGAGCGCAGCCTGGACACCGGCCCGGTCGGCAATCCCGCCTGCGGCGATGACCGGCGTTCGCAGCCGGCGCGCGAGCTGTGGCAGCAGCGCGAAGGTACCGCTCTGGCGCGTGACATCGAGGGAAAGAAAATGGCCGCGATGACCGCCCGCCTCCAGGCCTTGGGCGATGACGGCGTCGACGCCGCGCTGCTCGAGCCAGAGCGCTTCCTCGAGCGTCGTCGCACTGGCGATGATCTTTGCGCCGAAGCCTCGAAGCGGCGCCAGCAGCGTCTCGTCGGGCAGGCCGAAATGAAAGCTCACGACCGCGGGACGGCACTCTTCGAGCAGCGTCGCGGCCGCGGCATCGAATGGAAAACGGCCGGGGCCGGTCGGCACGGCATCGGCGTCGAGCCCGAACTCGCGGTAGTACGGCGCCAGTGCGTTGCGCCACGTCGCCTCGCGTGCGGGATCGGCCGGCGGCGCCTGGTGACAGAAGAAGTTGACGTTGAACGGCCGGTCCGTCGCCGCCCGGATCGCGGCGAGCTCCCGGCGCAGCGCGCTGGCGTCGAGCATGGCGCAGGGCAGCGAGCCGAGACCACCGGCTCGTGACACGGCGATCGCCAGCGCACTGTCCTGCACGCCGGCCATCGGCGCCTGGATAACCGGAAGCTCGAGGCCGAGGGCTTGCTGCAGGCTCGTCATCGCTCGCAAATCAGCTGAAGAGACGCCGCGCCGCCGACGAGCCGGCCGCGAGATCGTGCGCCTCGAGGGCAGCGTAGAGC
>JALYSL010000490.1 GCA_030854825.1 Pseudomonadota bacterium | reverse complement strand
CATCGTCTGGTTCAAGTACGGGATCGTGCCGAACATGATGATCGCGTTCTCGATCTGCGTGTTCCCGATCCTGCTCACCACGGTGCGCGGCCTGCGCGAAGTCGAGCCCGACCTGCTCGACCTGGTGCGCACACTGCGCGGCTCGCGCTGGCAGGTGTTCACCAAGATCCAGCTGCCGGGCGCGCTGCCCTACATCTTCTCGGGCATGAAGGTGGCGGCGATCCTGGCCGTCGCCGGCGCGATCGTCGGCGAGTTCCTCGGCTCCGACAAAGGCCTCGGCTACCTCATGCTGCAGGTGCAGGTGACGCTCGACACCGCGGCGATGTTCATGGCGGTGTTTCTGATCACGCTGATCGGTATGCTGCTGTACGGCGCGGTGCTGTTGCTGGAACGTGCGTTGGTCGTTCCTGATGCGCGGGTGTCTTGAGATGGGCGGTCTTCGTTCGAGCGGGATCAGCAACGCGACGTGCGCCGCGATGCAGGACGAGGGCATTGGGTGGCCGCCGCAGCGAAGTAAGGGAGGAGGCGTCAGCCGCAGGCTGATGCCGGGGGACATGAGCGGAGGCGGCCACCCGATGCCGTCGGCCCGTGCGCCCCGATCGAACCCCTGGGCAGCCTGACATGGCAAGCGAAGTCGCCGAGCCCTTCATCCATCTCGAAGGCGTCGCCAAAAGCTACGGCAGCGGCGCGAAAGCGCATCTCGCGATCTCCAACGCGACCTTCGACGTGATGCCCGGCGAGCTCGCCTGCCTGGTCGGGCCCTCGGGCTGTGGCAAGAGCACGCTGCTGAAGCTCCTCGCCGGCCTGCACCCGCACGATGGCGGCACCGTGACGATCGGCTCGGCGGACGCGCCGTTCGATCCGGCACGCGACGTCGGCATGGTGTTCCAGCAGCCGCTGCTGCTGAAGTGGCGCACGATCATCGACAACGTATTGCTGCCGGCCGAGATCCTGGGTTTGCCGATGGCCGAGAGTCGCGAACGGGCGCATAGCCTGCTCGCGCTCGTCGGCCTGACGGGTGCGGAAGAAAAGCGCCCGTACGAGCTGTCGGGCGGTATGCAGCAGCGCGCCGCGATCGCGCGGGCGCTCGTCCACGACCCCAAGCTCGTGCTGATGGACGAGCCGTTCGGTGCCCTCGACGCGCTGACACGCGAGAAGATGAACCTTGAGCTCTTGCGCATCTGGAGGGAATCGGGCAAGACGATCCTGTTCGTGACGCACGGCATCTCGGAAGCCGTCTTCCTCGGCACGCGCGTCGTCGTCTTCACGGCGGGCCCGGCGCGCATGGCCGACAACTTCGAGATCGCCCTGCCGCGGCCGCGCACGCTCGACATGAAGACACACGAAGCCTTCGGCGTCTACACGCGGCGCATCTATAAGCAGCTCGGGATGGAGTAGCTGGCGCGGCCGGCGGCGCCTAGTGCACGAGCCGATTGAAGTAGACGAGCATCTCGTCGATCTCGTTCGACTTGTCGAACACCTTGTCGGCACCGAGCTGGGCACACTTGGCGCGAATCTCGGGCGTGGCATGGTTGCTCAGCACGATACGGCGGACGGCAGGATCGAGATCGGCGATCTTCTTGAGCACGCCGAGCCCCGATCCCGACTTCAGGAAGATGTCGACGATGACCAGATCGCACACGTGCTGCGGATCGAGTAGCCAGGCAACGGCGGCCTGCTCGTCTTCGGCCGAGCCGACGACCTCGACGGGTGCGTTTTCTTGCAGCGCGTCGGTCAGGTTCTCGCGGATGATGGAGCTGTCTTCGACGACATAGGTGCGCAACCGGATTCGGTGGGTTGGGGTGCTTTGCATTTGCCCCGATTCTTGTCGCGCCGTCAGGCCGGCGCGGTAGGTCGCCGACCGGCCGCTGGTGTCGGTCGCGCCCCTTCTGGCGTCGGACTGATCCGACTGCCTAGATCGCGGGCGGCCAGACCGCCGCGGGCATCACGGCCGTGGTCGACAGGTCCGGTACCACGGCGCTGCCGAAGCCCTTGCAGTCGAGCGAGTCGAGCGCCAGCTCGCCGGCCCGGATCGACAAGCGCACCCGGCCATCGCGCTCTTCGTAGAGATCGGGATGCTCCTTCAGGAACTCCTGCGCCTCGGCGTCGGGCCGGCCGGCGAAGCCGTCGATGAAATGGTGGCCGTTGCGTTCCACGTCGGCCAGCCCGAGCAGCGCGACCAGCGCCAGGTCTTGCTGGACGGCAATGCCGGCCTGCGTCGTCAGGTCTTCGCCGGAGAGGAAGAACGAGCCCAGGCCTTCGGCGTTCCAGAGCCGGCAGCGCGCCAGGTTGACGATCGAGCGGTAAAAGCCCTTGCAGTTCTTCGACGACACGCCCGAATAGCCGAGCGAGCGGGCGCGCACGAACGCATCGAGCTCGCCGTCGGACTCGTCGATGATGACCGGCCGGTGCCGCGCCAGCGAGGCGATGCTGCGCGACAGCGCAACCCGTCGCTTGATCGGCTGCTCGATGAAGAGGGTGGCGGCGCAGAGCTTGTGCAGCGCCGGTTGCGCTTCCATCGCCTCCCACAGCGCGACCACCGCGTCGACGTCTTCGTACTGTTCGTTGCCGTCGAGCGTGACGTGCAACGGGCCGGCGATCGTGTCGAGCACGCTCGCGATCTTCACCAGCCGCTCGACATCGGCCTGCCGGTCGCCGCTCACCTTCAGCTTGAAGGAGCGCTGGCCGTAGGCGCTGACGACCTCGTCGAGCGTCTCGGGCAGGCCGTCGTCGACACGCGTGCCATCGGCCTGGTCGCCGGCGACGATCGGGTCGAGCAAGCCGACCGTGTGCCGCGCCTCGATGCGGCGCACCGGCTCGAGGCCGGCGAGAAAGGTCGTGAAATCGAAGCCGACGAGATCGGGAATGATCGGATGCGGCGCCATACCGGCGAGGTTGCTGCGCATCGCCGTCCAGAAGCTGGCGCCGACGAGGCGACAGACGGCGTCCATGACGGCGCGGTCGAGCAGCGCCGAGCCGTAGCTCGCGACCAGCGCCGGCAGCTCGAGCTCGCGCGCGGCGCGCATCTGGTGCCGGTAGTTGTCGGCGAACAGATCGAATGCCGTGCATGGCGGCGCCGCGCTATAGGCCTCGGCCGCGATCTCGATCGACTTGCGCAGCTGATCGCGGTTCTGCGCGTCGCTCAGCGCCGGGTTCTTGTCGAACCACTTGGCGGCGAGCATCTCGGCGGCATAGCCGAAGCCTTCGCGACCGTCGTCGAGGCGCAAGTGGACGCGGACGATCGCCTGCACGCCCTCGGTGAGCGTGATGACGCCGAAGCGGAACGGCATGCGCAGGCGAAAGGGCTGCTCGAACGCCTCGACACCGATAACCTTGACCCGAGGCGCGGGAATCGCGATCGCCATGCACCGATTCTCGCCCGAGGCGACGGTCGAAGCGAATCGGAATGTTCGCGGGCGGACGAGCCCGTGCGATCAGCGGAGCCAGCGCTGCAGATTCTCGGCGACGAAAGCGTCGTCGCCGAGATCGGCATGCTCGCGCAGCACGCGATCGATCTCGGCGGACTGCCCCGGGCTCAGGCCTTCTTGCGGATCGAGGCAGGCGATGCTCTCGAGCAGTCCTTGCCGGCGTAGCACCTCGTGACAGCCGGCGATGCAGCCGTGGAATTGATGGGCGACGTCGAAAAAAGCGCTGTTGCAATCGGTGACGCGGCTGTCGAGCGCGAGCAGGTCGGCGTCGATCGCCTTGCCACTCGCGACCGCGGCCTTGCAGCGATCGAGCAGCGCCACGGCGCCCTTCGTCCATACCGACCAGTGCCCGAGCAAGCCGCCGCGAAAGCGCACCGTGACCGGCGCGCCATCGCGCATCGCCACGAACGGCGTGACGAGGTCGAGCACGATGTGATCGTCGTTGCCGGTGTAGAGGGCGACGCGCTTCTCGGCGCCGGCAGCGACGGTGCCGCGCACGACGTCGAGCGTGCGGTAGCGGTTGAAGGGCGCGATCTTGATTGCGATCACGTTGTCGATCGAGGCGAAGCGCCGCCAGAACTGCGCGGATAGAGCGATGCCGCCGACCGCGGTCTGCAGGTAGAAGCCGACCAGCGGAATCTCGGCGGCGACTGCGCTGCAATGTCCAATGAGCTCGTCGATCGAAGCGCCCTTCATCGACCCGAGCGATAGCATGCCGCAGTGATATCCCAGTGCGCGCGCGATGCGCGCTTCGGCTTTCGCCGCCTCGGTCTTCCCCGCGAGACCGGCGATCATGGCGAGCGGCCGCTTCGCCCAGCCCCGCGCCTCTTCCATGGCAAGCTTGAGGACCGGCTCGTAAAGGCCGACGTCGCGGATGGCGAATTGCGTGGCATGCACACCGACGGCAAGACCGCCGCTTCCTGCATCAATGTAAT
>JALYSL010000479.1 GCA_030854825.1 Pseudomonadota bacterium | reverse complement strand
CTCCGGTCCCATGCGCAACAGGAATTTCTGGCCCGACGCCAGCGACTCCAGGTCCGGATCGTCGAATTCGTAGAGACCCGCGGTCTGGGTCGGATCGTCAATTCGACGCCGGTGCACGGCGAGCGGGCCCGGTGCGTCCGGCGTTGCGAGCAGGAGGTCGACGACCTCGACCAGGCGATCGTTGAAATAGGATTTGGGGAAACCCAATTGCTCGTAGGCGGCCTGGAATTGCGGATACAGACGCGCGTAGGCCGCAACCGCCTTAGGCAAGTCGACCGATTCCGCGGCCCGGACAAGTGGCCGATATCGTCGCGCGTTGGTCGGGCTGATGATCGTGCGGTCTCCGTGCTTTTCCACCTTGAACCTGCCGGCCGTGGGCTTGATCGGCCACAGCCGAGCCGGCGCCTTCGAACGGCCCAGGTTGTCGACCGTGGCGACGAACCGGTGCGAAAAGTCGTCGACCCGGAGGATCGAATTGACCGTCCTGCGACCGAAGACACCGAACAGCTCGCGGCTTGCGTCGAGCGGAGCCGACGCGGCCTCTGCCGGGGCGGTCACCTCGACGGGATACCTGATGGCAGGCTCGGAAGGCGCCGGCACCGGCGCACGGGCGACCTCAGGCGGTGGTATCTCGACAGGTGCCGGGGGAAACGGCGTCCAGCGCGGCAACCACAGCCGCCCGCCGGCCCAGAGCACGGCCAGGAGCACGAGCGCGAAGGCTGCGTAGGCCGCCACCCTCCAGGGAGAGGCCCCGGCGCGTCCATCGATGGCACGCGCGGCGCCGCGCCGCTGCGACGTCCCATTGCCAGACGGATCGATAGCGTTTTGCGTCATTGCGTACTGTGCCGCAGCACCCGTGCCTCGATCCGCTGCCGCTGCCGGAGTCGCCCGGCGTCGGCGAGCATTCTCCCGGCCCAGCGGTAGACGTTGTACTCGCGCACCGTCATGCGCAGGCTCGCCATGCGCTCGCGCTGCTCGGCCGACGGCATGGTGAGCGCCTGGTGCAGCGCGTCCGCGCACTCCTCGACATGGTATGGGTTGACGATCAGCGCCTCGGTCAGCTCGCGCGCGGCGCCAGCGAAGCGGCTCAGGATGAGGACGCCCTGCTCGTCGTCGCGAGCAGCGACGAATTCCTTGCAGACCAGGTTCATGCCGTCGTGCAGGCTCGTCACGAGGCAGACATCGGCGGCGCGATAGAGCTCGTTCAACGCGTCGTGCTCATGATGCTGCGCGAGCAGGATGACGGGCCGGTAGCCGGCCCGGCCGAAGCGCTGGTCGATTCGCTCGCACAGGCGCTGGATTCGCTCCTGGAAAGTCCGGTACTCCTCGAGCGAGGTGCGTGTCGGCGCGGCCACCTGCACAAAACTGAGCCTGCCAATCCACTCCGGGCGTTTCTCGAGTAGCCGCTCGACCGCGTGCAGTCGCTCGAGTATTCCCTTCGTGTAGTCGAAGCGATCCACGCCGACGGCAAGCTGCTGCCCCGCCGCGAGCCCGAGCCGCTCGAAGACGGCGACGCGGCACTGCGCAACCGGCGGCCAGCACGCCTCGGTCTCGCGTGTCGGCCATTCGATCGAGATCGGATAGCTCTGCACCAGCGTCTCTTCGTCGCGGAACGAGATTGTCGAGTGCTCGTGCTCGATCCGAGCCTCGAGATAGCGGTCGGCGGTCTCGAGAAAGTTCTTGCAGTGGAAGCGCGTGTGGAACCCGAGGATCGTGCTGCCGAGCATGCCCTCGAGGATCTCGCGCCGCCACGGGCAGATGCCGAACGACTCCGGGTTGGGCCATGGGATGTGCCAGAAGGTCAGGATCGTCGCGGTCGGAAGCCTGGCCCGGATCATCGCCGGCAGCAGCGCGAAGTGGTAGTCCTGCGCGAGCACGATCGGATCGTCGCTGCGTGCTTCATCGACCACGGCATCGGCGAAGCGCTGGTTCACCTCGCGATAGGCCCGCCAGTCGCTCTCGCGAAATACCGGCCGGACGTGCGCGACGTGACAAAGCGGCCACAGCCCTTCGTTGGCGAACCCGTAGTAGTAGCCCTGCTCTTCTTCCGCGGTCAACCAGAGCCGGCGCAGCGTGTATTCATCGGACCCGGGCGGCACACGCAGCCGGCCGTTCGCGTCGGCCGCTTCGCGGTCGGCGACCCCGCTGCCGTGAGCGATCCACGTGCCGGAGCAGGCACGCATTACCGGCTCGATCGCGGTCACCAGCCCACTCGCCGGGCGGCGGACGACAACGCCACCATTCGCGGCTGTGTCGTGGATGTAGGGCTCGCGGTTCGACACGACGATCACCTCGTCGCCGCGCAATTGCGTGCGCAGCAGCGAACGCAGGCGTTCCGCGTTCCAGGCCACTTCGGGGGCGAGCGAGCGCCGGTACTCGTCCTCGAGATCTCGCAGGCGCATCCGCAGGTCGGCAGCCAGGGGCGCCAGCTCGCTCGACGCCGCGATCGGACGAATCAGGCCCTCGCCGCGAAGCAACGCGCGCGCCCCGGCGACCCAACCCCGCCAGCTCAGTTGTGCCACCACGACCGTCGTCAGCGCGATCACCCCCCCGAGTGCGGCAATCAGGATGATCAGGTAGCGCTGCGTATCCTGGCTGCGTTTCTCGATGAAGCTGAAATCGTGAAGCAGCACCAGGTCGGCGATCGGGCCCGAGTCGCCCATGACTTCGTGCATTCCCACGTGGACCGGTCCGCCTTCAATGAGCACGACGGGCGAAGGCCGCAAGGCGACGCTGCGCGCCGCCTTGCATCCCAGCGTTGCCGGATAGTTGGCGGTCCGGCGCAGCAGGTGACCGTCCTGCGAGCACAGCCCGATGGCGACCAGACGCTCGTCTTTCGCGGCCCGATCGAACAGCGCTTGCAGGCGTCCGCCCTCGGGATCCTTGATCGCTTCTGCGATCGAATCGGAAAGCGCGTTGGTGACCAGCTCGCCGCGCATCGTCAGGTCGCGCGAGAACCAGCGCAAGGTCAGGCGATCCATCAGCGGCAGGGCGAAGTACGCCGCGACGCCGAGGATCAGCAACAGGGGCAGAAGAAATCGGAGTTGGAGGCGGAAAGTGTTCAAGCGGATGGATCGACGGAATCCTCGTCGATCTCCCTCGTTGACTGCGGCCGATCCTACCTGTGTCGCATTGCCCGACCCCGCGGAACTCCTTTGGGCGCACGCAAGGGTCCGCCGGCCCAGGCTCAGGAAGCGCGTGCCGGGATCGGCTTCGATCCAACCCTGACATCGCCGCACTGCGCCCGACGCAGCAAGGCGTGATCCATCACGACGAGCGCGAGCATCGCCTCGGCGATCGGCGCGGCGCGAATGCCGACGCAGGGATCGTGCCGGCCAAGCGTCTCGACCATCGTCGGCCGCCCTTCGCGGTCGATCGACCGGCGCGCGGTGCGAATCGAGCTCGTCGGCTTGATCGCGATCGAGACGGTGATGTCCTGCCCGGTCGAAATTCCGCCGAGCACGCCGCCGGCGTTGTTCCCAACAAAGCCCTCTGGCGTCAGCTCGTCGCCGTGGGTCGTTCCGCGCTGGCTGATCGAGCCGAAGCCGGCGCCGATCTCGACGCCCTTGACGGCGTTGATGCCCATCATCGCGTAGGCGATATCGGCATCGAGCTTGTCGTAGAGCGGGTCGCCCAGACCGACCGGCACGCCGCTGGCCATGACGTCGATGCGCGCGCCGCAGCTGTCGCCTACCTTGCGCAGCTCGTCGATGCAGGCTTCGAGGCGAGCGATGTCGCTGACGTTGGCAGCGAAAAAGGGATTGTTGCCGACGTGCTCGAAGCCTTCGAACGGAATCGCGATCTCGCCCATCTGCGTCATGTGGCCGACGAAGCGCGTGCCATGCTGCAGGCTCAGCCACTTCTTGGCGATCGCTCCCGCCGCGACCGAAGGCGCGGTC
>JALYSL010000462.1 GCA_030854825.1 Pseudomonadota bacterium | reverse complement strand
GAGCAGGACGTCGTGCGCCGTGCACTCGAAAAGGTCGCGGGCGAGAACCAGTCGCGCGATGCGCTGCGGCGCGGCGAAAAACTGGCCGACGTATTCGGGAGGCTCGGGATCTTGTAGCCGGAGCGATCGCGCGCGCGAGACTGGTCCAGGCGATCGAAAGCTTCGGCGTTATCGGAAGGGTCCGCGAGCGACGTCTCGCATCGACAGCTTCCTGCGGCCCATGGCGACTGGTCGGCCCCAACAGCTAGAGCTCAACGCCGCAACACGTCGAGCCAGGTGCGCTGGGCCGGCGTGATCGCATCCTCAGAGGTCAGCAACGCACCCGCCAGCGCCGATCGGATCGCCGGTTCCGGCGCGATCGGCGCTTGCGCCAGCAAGTGGTCGAGCAACGCACGCGCTTTGACCAGGCTCTTGCCGTACAGCTCGAAGATCTTGCCGACGCTGACGTGGCGTGCCGGGTCGTCCATCCAGCAGTCGTAGTCGGTGACGATGCCGACCGTCGCGTAGGCCATCTGCGCCTCACGGGCGAGGAAGGCTTCCGGCACGTTGGTCATGCCGACGAGATGGCAGCCCATCTGGCGCAGCACATGGCTCTCGGCGCGTGTGCCCAGGCGTGGCCCCTCGACGCAGGCGTAGGTCAGGCCTCGGTACAGAGTGATGCCGAGCGCCTGCGCCGACGCCGACGCGGCACCGACGAGCGCTGCGCTCACCGGGTTGGCGGTCGAGACATGGGCCGCCACGCCGCCGCCGAAGAAAGTGCCGGCGCGGCCGCCGCGCGTCCAGTCGACGTATTGCTCGGGCATCGCCAGGTCGCCCGGGGCGATCTGCTCGGCCAGGCTGCCCACCGCCGAGACGCCGAGCACCAAGGTCGCGCCGGCACGCTTGAGCGCGAAGATGTTGGCCCGGTAGTTGACCTCGTGCGGCAGCAGCCTATGACCGGCACCGTGGCGCGCCAGGAACAAGACCGGCGAGGCCCCGACGCGGCCGCGCAGCACCGGCCCGGAGGGCGGGCCGAAGGGCGTGTCGTCGTCGATGCGCTCCAGGGTCTCCATGCCAGCCAGGTCGTACAGGCCGGTGCCACCGATGATTGCGAGCATGCAGTTCAGCCCTCCGAAGTTACTTCACCACCGCTTCGGCCAGGCCGGCGAGCGCCTTGCCGATCGCCTGTGCCGCAGGGCAGGCGGCGACGCCGTGCCGGCTCGCCAGCCAGGCCGGGTCGTTGTAGGCGAGCCAGACCTGGCCTTGCTCGTCTTGCCAGACCAGCGCTTTCAAGGGCAGGTCGATGCCGACGGACTGCGCACACTCCATCAACGGCGTGCCGCCTTGCGGGTTGCCGAAGATCAGCACTTCGGTCGGCCGGAGCGTCTTGCCGACTCGGGCGGCTCCGGCCGCATGGTCGATGCGGGCGAACACCATCAGGCCGCCTTCCGTAGCCGCCTTTTCGAAACGGTTCATCGTTTCCTTGGCCGGATACGGGCTCCTCTGGGCGAGCAAGCCATCGGCGGCGAGCGCCGGGGCAGCGCTGAGCAGGCCGGCGAGGCCGAGCGCGAGCGGCGGCAACCAGCGGGCAATGAGCTTCATTCAGTTTCTCCTGAAACGGGGGTGGGAGGGTTAGTCGCTAACGATGGGCCGGCAATGACAAAGCGCCCGACGAAGGCGCGGTCGATCCGGTCTTTCCAGCGCCACAGCCAGCGCCCCTGCAGGGACCAGCGGCCCCACGAGGCGATGGCGCGGCCGTCGGCAGTGGCGAGGAGTGCCAGATAGCGGCGCTGCGGCGCATAGGGCACCGGCGTGCCGGCGCCGAGCGCGGCGCGCAGGTTTCGCGACAGCACCGGCCCCATGCGCACCGCGAACACACCGGCCTTGGGCAGCGGCCGCGCCCACTCGGCGCAATCGCCCACCGCATGCACCTGCGGGTGCGAGCACGAGCGCAAGCGCTCGTCGATGCGAATGAAGCCGCGATCGCTCACTGCGAGGCCGCAGCCGCGCTGCCAGGAGTGCGCTTCGGCGCCGGTGGCCCAGAGCACCACATCGGTCGAGCCGGCC
>JALYSL010000451.1 GCA_030854825.1 Pseudomonadota bacterium | reverse complement strand
GTGCCAGGCTCGCCATCGAGCCGGTCGATCGGCCCGCGCAGCACCAGCAGCAGCGCCAGGGCCGGCACCGCGACGATGGTCGAGACGATGAAGAACGCCGGCCAGCCGATCGACAGCGCCAGCACACCGGCGAGCGGCCCGACCCAGACCCGGCCGACCGACGCGAACGCGCTCAGCAGCGCGAACTGGGTGGCGCTGTAGCGGCGGTTGCACAGGCTCATGAGAAAGGCGACGAGAGCGGCCGTGCCCATGCCGCTGGTCACGTTCTCGCTGGCGATCGCCATCAGCAGCCCACCGTCGACCGGCGTGGCGGCGGCGAGCTTGACGAAGCCCCAGTCGAACGGCGGAATGACCAGCCCCGGCAAAGCGCCGCGGCCATGCAGCGACAGCCACCAGAAGCCGAGATTGCCGAGCATCTGCAGGACGCCGAAGATCAGCAGCGAACGCCACAGGCCGAGCCGCATCATCAAGGCGCCCGCCACGAGGGCGCCGCCGATCGTCAGCCACAGGCCGATCACCTTGTTGACGACGCCGACCTCGGCGGTGCTGTACTGCATTGCCTGGAGCAGGAACGGCGTGAGCAGGGAGCCGGCAAACGCATCGGGCAGTTTGTAGAGAACGATGAGGGCAAGAAACGCCGCAGCGCCGGGCCGGGCGAAGTAGTTCGAGAGGCTGCCGAGAAAGGTCTCGAAGCGGGCCCGCCGCGCCGCCCACGCAACCAGCGGCAGGGTGAAGGCGATGCCGGCGAAAAGGGCGAGCAGATCGGCCCAGCGCTCCTGCAGACCGACGGCGACGCTGCTCGTCGCGAACAGCGGCACGACGAGCGCGCGGGCCAGCGGCGAAAAGGCAAAGCGCGTGGCGATGAAGCCGAGCGCGACCGATGCGGCCACCGCCACGAAGCCGCGCACGTCATCACGTGCCGCGCTGACGGGCTTCGCGACGTGAACCAGGCGCGGCGCGAAGAGGGCCGAGAACAGCGCCGCGCCGACCATGAACGCGGCCATGGCGCGATAGACCTCGGGCCAGCTCCAGCCGCCGCCCTGGTTCGGATCGACCCAGATGAAGGCGATGCCGCCCGAAAGAATCATCGCCAGCCGGTAGCCGAGCACGGTGAGCGACGAGCCGAAGCCACGCTCGGCAGCCGGCAGCAGATCGGCGCGGTAAGCATCGACGACGACATCCTGCGACGCCGACAGCCAGGCGACGAGGCCGGCGAGCAGCGAGAAGGCGCCGAGCGCCGACGCCGGCGGCGTCGCCGCCATCCAGACCAGCGCGCCGGCGAGCGCGAGCTGCGTCAGGACCAGCCAGCCTCGCCGACGGCCGAGCCAGGGCGGCTCGAACCGATCCATCAGCGGCGCCCAGAGGAACTTGAAGGTGTAGGGCAGGCCGACGAGGCTGAGAAAGCCGATCGTCGCGATGTCGATGCCGTCGGCGCTGAGCCAGGCTTGCATCGCCTGGCCGGTGAGCGCCAACGGCAAGCCCGAAGCGAAGCCGAGCAGCGTGACCGTGGCCAGACGACCGGCCCGTTCGAAGCGCCTGCCAAAAGCTGCGCCTCGTGCGAACGGTGCGGTCATGCGATCCATTCTAGGGACCGACAATGCGCCCCATGAGCCCTCCTGCGCGCGCCGCGACACCGACCTTCGCCGCCGACGACTTCCGCGCTGCGCTGGCCATGTTCGCCACCGGCGTGACGATCGTCACCGCCCGCGACGCCGCCGGCCAGCCGGTGGGTCTCACGGCCAACTCGTTCAACTCGGTCTCGATCGAGCCGCCGCTGGTGCTCTGGAGCCTGTCGCGCCAAGCCGGATCGATGCCGGCCTTCGCCCGAGGTTCGCACTACGCGATCAACGTCCTCGCCGCAGATCAGCACGACCTCGCCGAGCGCTTCGCGAGCCGCGGCCTCGATCGCTTCGAAGGGGTGGCCTTTCACCCGGGCTTCGGTGGCGTGCCCATCCTCGACGGCGCCGCGGCCGTGTTCGAGTGCTTCAACCGCAGCCGCTATGAAGAAGGGGACCACGTGATCTTCGTCGGCGAAGTCGAGCGTTGCACGCGCAGCGAGGGCGCGCATCCCCTGATCTTCCACGGCGGCCGCTATTTCACGGAGTTGCCCCTGTGAGGAATTCCATCTTCGTCTCCGTGGTCGGCCTGACCACCTCGACCCTGCTCGGCGCGCAGACCGGCGATCCGCTTCTCATGAACCCGTTCAACGACCCGTTCGTGCAAGCCACCTCGGGCCGCCCCTGCCCGCCGCCCCTCGGGCCGGCCTATACCGAAGCCGCCCGCCGCGCCGAATCGCATTCGCGCATCGAGCGTGGAACCTCGTGCTGGCTCGCCGGCAAGTGCACCGAACCGAACGCCTATCGCTACGACGCGGCCAATGCCAAAGCGGCAGTGGCCGCCTTGCAAGCCGACCCTTCGCTCGCCTCGAGCGCGATCTGGGTGACGGCACAGCGCCGCTTCATCTACGTCGAAGGCTGCGTCGGCGACGCGGCGCAAGCGACGGAGGCCGAAGCGGTGGCCAGGGCGTTGCCCGAGATCGACCGGGTGATTCCGGCGCTCGCCCTGCCCGGCGAGCGCACGCCATACCCACGCGCTCGACCCTGACGCGCTCGCCTACGACGACGCGCGACGCGCCGCGAACTCGACGAACCAGGCCACCGACTCGCCGGTGGCCATGGCCCCGGTCTTGAAGACCTGATCGGCCGGCGTGCCCATCAGGAGCTTTTTCACCGGCAGCTCCATCTTCTTTCCGGAGAGGGTCCGCGGCACGGCGCTGACCTGGAAGATGTCGTTCGGCACGTGCCGCGCCGACAGCGCCGTCTTGATTCGCGACCTCATGCGACCGGTGAGCTCGTCGTCGAGCGTCAGGCCCTCGCGCAGCACGACGAAGAGCGGCATGTAGCTCTCGCGCCCGAGGTATTCGAGGTCGACGACGAGGCTGTCGAGCACCTCCGGCAGCGCCTCGACGGCGCGATACAACTCGGCAGTGCCCATGCGGATGCCATGCCGGTTGATCGTCGCGTCGCTCCGGCCGTAGATGACGGCGCCGCCGCGCTCGGTGACGAGCAGCCAGTCGCCGTGCCGCCACACGGGATGACGGTTGTCGCTGCTGCGGTACATGTCGAAATAGCTGGCGTGATAGACGCGGCCGAGCGGCCCGGGTGGCGTGTCGCCCCAGAGATAGAGCGGCATCGATGGCATCGGCTTGATGCAGACGAGTTCGCCCACTTCGCCGACGAGGGCGTGGCCATGGCCTTTTGCATCCGGCTCGCTCCAGGCCTCGACCGCGGCGCCGAGGCAGCGGACCTGCATTTCACCGGGGACGACCGGCAAAGTCGGCATGCCGGCGACGAAGGCACCGGCGAAGTCGGTGCCGCCGGAGATCGGGTTGAGCCAGACGTCGTGGCCGTCGACCTTCGGCAGCTTGGCCCAGATCCATTCGTAGCAGTCGATGGCGAGCGGCGAGCCGGTGGCGCCGACGGCGCGGATGGCCGACAGGTCGCCCGCGCCCTGCGGCTCGACACCGGCCTTCAGGCAGGTCGAATAGAACGCTGCGCCGGCGCCGAAAAAGGTGACCCGCGTGGCCCCGGCGAACTGCCAGATCGTCGCCCAGTCGAGGACGCGAGCCGCGCCGGCGAGTGCGCTCTGCGGCCCGGCCGGGCTGCCGTCGTACATGCAGACGGTGGTGCCACCGAGCAGCGCGCCGAGCTGCGAGTTCCACATGATCCAGCCGGTCGAGCTGTACCAGTGATAGCGGTCGCCGGTCTCGGCGCTGGCGCCGACGTTGTTGTGCAGCGCGCCGGCCTTGAGGCTTTCGAGCATGACCCCGCCATGACCGTGCACGATCGCTTTCGGCAGGCCGGTCGTGCCGCTCGAGTAGACGATCCAGAGCGGATGGTCGAAGGCGAGCCAGCGTGGCGCGAGCCATGCTTCGGATGCGACAAGCGCATCGAAGTCGTGCGCACGACGCGACGGCGCGACGAGCTGGTCGGCTTGCGCGCCCGCGTCGAGATTGCGCCAGAGAACGACGTCGCGGACCGTCGGCAGGTCGGCCAGCAGTTCCGCCAACACGGCCGTCCGGTCGTGCACTGCGCCGCCGTACGTGTAGCCGTCGCAGGCGATGAGCAGCACCGGCTCGATCTGGCGAAAGCGATCGAGCACCGCGAGCGGACCCATGTCGGCCGAGCACACCGACCACACGGCGCCGAGGCTGGCGCAGGCGAGAAAGGCGATCGCCGTCTGCGGCACGTTCGGCATGAAGGCGACGACGCGGTCGCCCGAACGCACACCCAGACGTGCGAACTCTGCGGCCAGCGCTGCAACCTGCCGACGCAGCTCGGGCCACGCGATCTCTTCGGTCTGGCCCTGCAGCTGCATGGCCTCGTTGCGAAAGACGATGGCTGGATGACCCGCCGCATGCGCGCGATCGGCGTGGCGCAGCAGGTGCTGTGCATAGTTGACCGTGGCTCCGCGGAACCATTCGGCGCCGGGCATCGTTTCTTCGACGAGCACCGCGTCATGCGGCGTCGGCGACTCGACCTCGAAGAAATCCCAGATCGATTGCCAGAAGGCACGCAGGTCGTCGCACGACCAGGCCCAGAGCTCGTCGTAGCCCTGCGTCGTGCTCGCATCGAAGACGAGGCCGCGCGTGTCGCGAAGAAAGCGCGTGTAGCGGACGATGCGAGGTTCGAGCGAGGAAAGCATGTTGTCGCAGGTGAAAACGCGAGGGCGCTATTTCGCGGGCCGCTTGCTTTCGTCGATGTCAACGTATTGCCAGAACTGGCCACCGTAGATGGGCGTGCGGTAGCCCAGCAGCCAGGGCTGAACCAGATAAGTCACGACGCGGTGCACCGTGTATTTCTGAGGCGCATAGGCGGCCACGATCTTGAGGGCTTCGTGCAGCAGCGACAGCCGTTCGGGCCCGTCCGGCAGACTCTGCATTCGGCGGTAGAGCTCGTCGAAGCGCGCATCCTTGAAGCGGGCCAAATTGGCCGCGCCATCGGATAGTCCGTACAGGGTTTGCAGGCCATCCTGGAAGTCGGGCGAGGCGGCGGTGTAGCCCAGCTGCCAGATCATCAGCTTGCCCGCCTTGGCCTGCTTGAGCTCCTCCGGCCACTGCGCCGTCTTGATCTTGAGCCGGACCCCGATCGCATCCATGTTCTTCTTCCACTGCTCGTCGAACTGGCGCGACAGCGCGTCTGGCGTGCTCGCGTACTCGATGACGAGTGGCTGACCGTTCGGCAGGTCGCGCCAGCCGTCGCCGTCGCGGTCGACGTAGCCGTACATGTCGAGCAGGGCCTTGGAACGCGCGACGTCGTAGTCGGCCGAGCCGTCACGGTAATTGGGATCGTAGCCGTAGCCCCCCGGCGCGACGATCGACTGCGCTGCGATCGCCTGGCCGCGCCGCACACCGCGAATTTCCTTCTGGACATCGATCGCCAGACTGATCGCGCGGCGTAGCGCCACCTTGTCGGGCGTCATGCCACCGACAATGGGATCTTCCATGTTGAAGTAGAAGAGGACGCGGTCGGCATTGGCGAAGCGGTCCATGTGGATCCCGCGTCGGGCCAGGTACGGCGCCAGGTGGCCGCCCGGCACCGCTTGGTTCGCAAACTCGAGTGGCACGGAGATCAGGTCGAAATCGCGGTTGAGAAACGACAGCCAGCGGGGTTGGCTTTCTTCGATGATCGAGATCTCGACCCTGTCGATCATCGGCAGGCGACGGCCCCTGAACTGGCGCAGCATGGCTTGCCCTTCGGCGTCGCCAGGCTCGGGCTCTCCGTCATAGAGAACCTCGCGGTATTTGGTATTGCGGGTCAGCACGATGCGCGAACTTCGCCGCCACTCGGCCAGCTTGAACGCGCCCGTACCGACCGGATGCTCGCCGATGGCGTCGCCATAGAACTCGACGACTTCGCGAGCGACGACGCCGTAGAGGCTGCTGTCGGCAATGGTGTAGAGGAAGCGCGGCCTCGGATTGGCGAGCTTGAAGCGCAAGGTGTAGCGATCGATGGCACGCACGCCCTCGATCTCGCGGTCGTAGTCGAAAGGTCGCTTGGTCCGGATCGCCTCCTGGCGCAGTTCATCGAGGCCGACCACGCCTTCATCGTTGAAGCTCGAATAGGCGGGGCTTCGGTTGGCTGGGTCGAAGAAGCGCTTCCATGAGTAGACGTAGTCGGCCGCCGTCAGCTCACGCGGCTTGCCCTTGAAGGCCGGGTCGTCGACGAAGTAGATCCCGGGCTGGATGCGGATCGTCCAGGTCCGAAAGTCGTCGGCGGTCGTCGGCATCGCGGCGGCCGTGTGGGTGACGACCTTCGCCGGGCGCGCGAGATAGTCGAATCGATACGGCGCCTCGAAGACATGCGCCGTGACGTTGCGGGAATACAGATCGTCGATCTTCGCCGGGTCGAAGGTCGTCTCGGCGAC
>JALYSL010000443.1 GCA_030854825.1 Pseudomonadota bacterium | reverse complement strand
CCCTCGGCAGCGGCGACCGCGAAGCGAAGCGACACGTGCAGGATGCAGCGAACAATGCGCTGCTCCTCGAGCGTTTGCACGGCCGGACCGATCGGCGCGCCCGCTTCGTCACGACGCTGGTGGCGATTCGCAGCGCCTCGGATCCGGAGCCGCTCGTGGCTTTCGGCCGTTGGCCCGGGGAAATCGCCCACTCGCCGCGCGGCGCGGGCGGCTTCGGCTATGACCCGCTCGTCATCGTTGGGCCGCTCGGAAAAACCGTCGCCGAGCTGGACACCGCGGTAAAGAACGCGGCCAGCCACCGCGCGCAGGCGGCGCGGCAGATGCTGACGCTCATGCGCGAGGTCTGGCGACTCGGCTGACATGGCCGACACGACCTTGCGCATCGCCTCGGCCCCGGCCGAGCTCGCGCCCGTTCCGCTCGGCAGCGTGGCCGAACGCCTCGCTCGCCTGATGCGCCCGGGCGCGTTGACGCTTGCAGCGCTGCCGCCGCTCTCGCTCTACGTGCATGTGCCGTGGTGCATCCGCAAGTGCCCATACTGCGATTTCAACTCGCACGCGGCGCCCGGTCGCTCGACGGCCGGAGTGGCCTCGGGCAACGAGCTGCCGCAGCAGCGCTACGTCGATGCGCTCGTCGCCGATCTCGAAGCGGCCCTGCCGTTCGTCTGGGGCCGGCGTATCCACACGATCTTCATCGGCGGCGGCACGCCGAGCCTGTTCGAGCCGGCGCAGATCGAACGCCTGATCGCCGCCGTGCGGGCCCGCCTGCCGCTCGAGTCGGGCTGCGAGATCAGCCTCGAAGCCAACCCGGGCAGCTTCGAGCGCGACCGGTTCCGCGCTTTTCGCGACGCCGGCGTGACGCGCCTGTCGATCGGCGTGCAAAGCTTCGACGATGCGCGGCTGACGGCGCTCGGGCGCGTGCACGGGGCGGCCGAAGCGCGCGCCGCGATCGTCGAAGCGCAGGGCGCCTTCGAGACCTTCAACATCGATCTCATGTACGCGCTGCCGGGGCAGACGCTCGGCGACTGCGAAGCCGACCTTGCTGCCGCGCTCGCCTTCGAGCCACCGCATTTGTCGGTCTACCAATTGACGATCGAGCCGAACACCTTTTTCGCCAAGCATCCGCCGCCGCTGCCCGATGACGATCTGGGCTTCGCGATGCTCGACCGCATCACCGAGCGCACCGCCGAGGCGGGCCTGCAACGCTACGAAGTCTCGGCCTACGCGCGGCCGGGTCACCGCGCCCGGCACAACCTCAACTACTGGGAATTCGGCGACTACCTCGGCATAGGCGCCGGCGCGCACGGCAAGCTCAGCTTCGCCCACCGGATCGTCCGCCAGGTGCGCTTGCGCGACCCGGCCGCCTACATGACGGGCGCCGAAACCGGCCGGGCGGTCGCTTCGGAATCGGAGGTGGCGCGCACCGAGCTGCCCTTCGAGTTCATGCTCAACGCCCTGCGCCTGAAAGAGGGCTTCGCGATCAGCCGCTTCGGTGAGCGAACCGGCCTGCCATTGAGCGCCATCGAGGCGCCGCTCGCCGAGGCCGAACGGCGTGGCCTGATCGCGCGCGATCTGCAGCACGTCGTGCCGACCCGGCGCGGCTTCGATTTCCTGAACGACCTGCTCGAGCTGTTCCTGCCACCGACTCGCTAGCAAGGCAACGCGCTGCGCCGTGCATTCGCCGCGAATTGGCGCCCGGGTCGTGGCTTTGTCGCGTCGATCGGCGCGAATGCCGCTGCTAGACTGAGCCGAACCACGCTACGGCTCGTGCACCCCAAGATCGATCCTCCAACCACCAACTCGACCGCGCTCAGCCTCGAAGGAGCGCTGCAGTTGCTGGAGCAGTCCGGGCACCGGCTTCCCGATCCTCAGGTGGCCGGCAAGGTGGCCTGGTTGCAGGCCGTCGTCGACGGTCTCTGTGAGCTGTCGAGCCGCGATCCGCTCACCGGGCTGGCCAATCGCCGCCAGTTCGAGCTGACGCTCGCCAGCGAGGTCGATCGCGTCGCCCGCGCCGGCGAGCCGGCGCTGGTGCTGATGATCGACATCGACCACTTCAAGAAAGTCAACGACGCGCATGGCCACCCGGCCGGCGACGCCGTCCTGAAGGCGGTGGCCCACGTACTGCACGACTGCATCCGGCCGATGGACATGGTGGCGCGCTTCGGCGGCGAAGAGTTCGCGATGATCCTGCCCAACTGCGCGCCGCTGTTCGCGCAGGCGGTGGCCGAGCGCATCCGCTTGCAAGTGCAGGCGCAGACCATCGGCATCGCCGCGGGCGTCGACGTCCGCGTCACGGTGTCGATCGGCGGTGCGTTCGCGCCGCAGTGGGTCAGGTCGTCGGCGCTGCTCTGGGTCGAGCGCGCCGATCAGCAGCTCTATCGCGCCAAGTCGGAAGGGCGCAATCGCGTCTGCCTGGAGCAGCCGACCTTGTCGCTCGTCAGCCCCGAGGAAAAAGGCTTGCTCTTCGGCACCTCGCAGTTCCAGGAATTCGAATGAGCGCGCGGGCCCGCATCATGGCGGTCACCAGCGGCAAGGGCGGCGTCGGCAAGACCTTCATCTCGGCCAATCTCGCGGCCGCGCTCGCCGAGCGCGGCGAGAACGTGCTGGTGCTCGACGCCGATCTCGGCCTGGCCAACCTCGACGTCGTGCTGAACCTGCAGCCGAAGCTGACGCTGCACGATGTGTTCACCGGCAAGGCGACCCTCGAACAGGCGATCCTCGCCGCCCCGGGGGGCTTTTCGGTGCTGCTCGCGGGCTCCGGCCTGGTCGAGTATTCGCGGCTGACGCCGCAGGTGCGCGAGCAGCTGCAGGACATCATCGCCAAGGTGGCGCCGCGGTTCGATCGCATCCTGCTCGACACCGGCGCCGGCATTTCCGACGTCGTGCTCCACGCCATCTCGCTCGCCGACGACGTGCTCGTCGTCGCCACGCCGGAGCCGACCTCGATGACCGATGCCTACGCGACGATCAAGCTGCTGGCGACGGTGCAAAAGCGCCGCCACATCCGTCTCGTCGTCAACCAGGTCAGCGCCGCCGGGGAAGGGCGGACGATCCGCAACCAGCTGCAGCTCGTGATCGATCGCTTCGTCGCGCCGCAGCTGAAGAGCGACGACGGCAAGGCCGAGCCGTTGCTGCTCGAGCTGCTCGGCGAGATCGGCAGCGACCCGGCCGTGCGCGAAGCCGTGCAGAAGCGAAGCCTTCTGCTGACGACGCAGCCGGGCAGCCCGGCGGCCCAGGCCATCAACGCGATCGCGGCGCGAATGACAGGCTGAGGCCGATTTCGAAAGAGCTCAGCGCGGCGGCGCGCCAGCGCTCGGCCGCAACAGCACGATCAGCGCGCCGTGGCCGCCGTCGGCAGCGCGCGCATAGGTGAAGGCCAGCACCGCGTCCTGCTGCATCAGCCACGACTTCACCTTCACCTTCAGGACCGGCTCGCGGCCCGGCGAGCCGTGACCCTTGCCATGGACGATGCGGATGCAGCGTAGGCCGGCGCGTGCGGCCTCGCGAAGAAAGCCGGCGAGGCGTTCGCGTGCTTCATCACGGCGCAGGCCATGCAGGTCGATCTCGGCCTGCAACACCCAGACGCCACGACGGAGCTTCCTGACGACGTCGATGCCGATGCCGCGGCGGCGAAACGACAACGCGTCGTCGGTCTCGAGCAGCGTCTCGGCATCGAACTCGTCGGAGATCGATTCCAGGAGCACGGCGGCCTCGTCGCGCTGGCGCTGGCGTGCCTCTGCCTTCGGGCGAGGCCGCTCGGGCAGCGCGAGCGCCGGCTTGCGCAAGGGTACGATCCTGCCGACGGTGCTGGCGAAGAGCGAACGCTCGTGCTGCTCGCTCGCCGCGCGCTTTTGCTCGGCTGCTGCCATCGTTTCCGTGGCGCGCCGCTGTTCGACAAGCGCGGCGCGGATCGCGACCAGATCGCGCAGGCCGATCGCCTTGGCGGCCGACTTCACAACAGACCGCGCTCGGCGAAGGAGACCACGGCGCCATGGCCGACGACGAGATGATCGAGGACGCGCACGTCGACCAAGCCTAGCGCGCTTTTCAGCGTCTGCGTCAGGTACTCGTCAGCGCGCGATGGCTCAGCCGCGCCCGAAGGGTGGTTG
>JALYSL010000436.1 GCA_030854825.1 Pseudomonadota bacterium | reverse complement strand
GGTCAGGAAGCGATCGCGGCGCCGACCGGCCCTTGGAAAGGGCGTGACGGTCTTCCAGCCGGCGTCGGTGGCGACGAGGCGGTTGCGCAGTGCCAGGTTGAGGGCCGCCTTCGCCGCCGTCAGGTTGCGATTCGCGGTGTCCTTCGAGCGTCGCAGGTCCTCCTCGTCGCCGTCTTCGTCAAGCTGCTCCTTCAGCCACGCGTTGAGGTGAGGAGTGCGTAGCTTGTCGAGATGGATCCGCCCCATTGCACTTTCGTCCACGAGCCGGGCAAAGCGGCCGCGCGCGTCGGCGGCGTTCGCTTTGCTGGCGTGCGTCTTCTGATGCTCGACGTACTGTCGGCAGGCCTCCTGCACTGACGTCGCCTTGTGCGTCGCGCCAAGATCGACACCACTCGCCCAGGCATTGAGCGCGTCGAGCGCCTCATCGTGGCCCATCGGCGCGCCCAACGGCCGGGTGACGTAAGCCTTCGATCCCTTGAGGCCTCCCGCATCGACGCGCAGCATCCGGCCGATCCAAGTCCCGTCGCCTTCAGCGGAGCGCCGGAGACCGAGATAGAGGCCGATTCGGACGCATGCCCAATAGGGCTCGCGCCGCGGCGCAAGGGCCGCGCGCCCGCTCTTGCTCTTCAGGTTAATCTTCACCGCTCGCTCCGTACGGAACTCGGTACGGAACTATTCTAGAGAACTTGCGGGAACGTATAGGAACGATTTACCTATGAAATTGCAACTTTGAGAGCGTGCCTGAGACCCCTTGGAACCTCATTTCTCGCCTTCACACGGCAGGGGTCGCAGGTTCGAACCCTGCACCGCCCACCAGCGCGTGCCGATGGCATCCGCCCGGGCTTCTCGAGGAAGCATAGACATGTCAGTCTTGATGATCCAGGCGTGCGACGTGAGTGCCGGAGAAATTGCGAAGCTGGTTTTTGCGTCCGCTGTGAGCGTCGGCCTGGTCTCTGCGTGGATCGCCGGGGATGGCTGGCTGGCGCTTGTGACCTTCACGGTGGTGGCCGGCGCCGGCATGTTCTTCGACCACATCGACAAGAACATGTGCATGGTCAACGAGCCCCTTCACGTACCCAACTCCGCCGCCGGCTTCTTCCTTGCCACAGGGCCGTGGTACCTCGGCGTGATCGCCTTGTCCTGCATGGTCGGATATCTCCTCGGCAAGACGCAGGGCCGGTGGTTCTACAGTTTTGCTAGATCGACGGCCGTCGAAAAAGCGAACTGATCCCGTCGACCCCGAGGGTACGCAGCTTGCCGCCGAGATGGACGATGCGGCAAAGATCCTTCTTCGCCGAAAGACGATGTTGACAAGCGCGGTGCGCCGACGCCGAAAGCCCGCATGACGCTGCATCAGCTCGAATCGTTCGGCCTTGTCGGCGCCATGCTCGGCCTCTTCATGAGCGGGCGTCTGCGTTACGACGTCGTCGCCGCACTGGTGCTGCTGGCCGCCGTGCTGCTCGGCGTCGTGCCGGGCGCGAAGGCTTTTCACGGCTTTGCCAATCCGGTGATCATCATCATCGCCTCGGTGCTGGTCGTCAGTCGCGCCATCGCCGCTTCGAGCATCCTCGAGTTGTCGGTCGGCGCGCTGCTGAAGCGCATTCGCTCGCCTTCGCTGCAGATCGGCGTGATGGCGGCGGCGGTCGGCTACCTGTCGGCATTCATCAAGAACGTGGGCACGCTGGGGATCTTCATTCCGATCGCGATCCAGACGGCGCGGCGCAGTGGCCAGCCACGCTCGATCTACCTGATGCCGCTCGCCTTCGCGTCGCTCATCGGCGGCACCATCACGAAGATCGGCACCTCGCCGAACCTGCTCATCTCGTCGGTGCGGCAGGACCTCGGGCAGGCGCCCTTTCGACTCTTCGATTTCGCTGCCGTCGGCTTGCCGCTGACCACGCTCGCCATCGCTTTTCTCGCCGTCGGCTGGCGGCTCCTGCCGCGGCGCGAGGGCCAGCAAACCGCGGAAGAATCGTTTTCGCTCGCCGAATATTCAACCGAGTTGCGCGTGCCGGCCGACGCCGTCGTCGAGATGACCGTCGGCGCCTTCGAGGAGTTCGGCGAAGGCGAGATCTCGGTGGCCGGGATCATCCGCGAGGGTTCCCGCCGCTACGTGCCGGCCGAAGACTGGCGGCTCTACGCGAACGACGTTCTGGTGGTGCTCGGCGATCCGACCGTCATCCACAAGGTGATCGCGGCGACCGGGTTCGAGATCGTCGGCTCGAAGACGCTGGCGTTGCCGGAGGAAAGGAGCGAGGAGATGCAGGTGATCGAGGTAATCGTCACCGCCGATTCGCTGCTGGTCGGGGCGACGCCGGCATCGCTCGGCTTGCGCCACAAGTACGGTCTCAACTTCTTCGCCGTTCGCAAGGCCGGCCGTTCGGCGGCGACGCGGCTGCGCGTGCATCGCTTCCAGGTCGGCGACGTGGTGCTCTTTCAAGGCTGGGAAAAAAATCTCGCTTCGGCGGTGACCGAGCTCGGCCTGTTGCCGCTGGCCGATCGCAAGCTCACCCTCGGCCAAGCGAAGAGCGGGATCCTGCCGATCGCCGTGATGGTCGGCGCGCTGCTGATGGTCGGCCTCGGGTTGATCGACGTCGAAGTCGCATTCTTCGGCGCGGCAGTGCTCACCGTGCTCTTCAAGCAGATCAGCCTGAAGGACACGTATCAGGCGATCGAATGGCCGATCATCGTCATGATCGGCTGCCTGATCCCGGTCGGCGAGGCGCTCAAGGACACCGGCGCCACGACGCTGGTCGCCCACATTCTCGGCGCCGGCGCGCAGCATCTGCCTGGCTACGCCACCGTCGGCCTCATCCTGTTGACGGCGATGCTGCTGACGCCGTTCCTCCATCACGCCGCCGCGGTCCTGGTGCTCGGGCCGGTGGCGGCCGCCGTCGCGATCCAGCTCGGCTATCGCACCGAGCCGTTCCTGATGGCGGTGGCCCTGGGCTGTGCCTGCGATTTCCTGACGCCGATCGGTCACCAGAACAACACCCTCGTCATGGGCCCGGGCGGCTATCGCTTTGGCGACTACTGGCGCCTGGGCACGCCGCTGACGCTGATGGTGCTGCTGCTCGGTACGCCGCTGATCCTGAGGGCGTGGCCGCTGCACTAGCGTTATTCGGGTTGATCGTGAGCGCCACGCCGGTGTTGCCGACCTAACATCGTCGCGGCCCGGATATCGGGTCACTCAGCGTCGGCCTTCGCCGGCTCGGGAGAACGCCGTGACGGACGCGAACTTCGCAGACCCGATGGTGGGTGCCGACGCTCCTCCGGCGTTGACCACGGCCGCCGAGCAGACCGTCTTCGAGCGAACTCCCTACGCCGAGCGCGTCACGACGCAGAGCACGTACGAGGCTCTGCAGGCGGGCGCTCGGCGTAATCTCGCGGCGACCGCGATCCGCTTCCTGACCCACGCTGATCCAGACGAAGAACCGCTGACGATCTCGCACGGCCAGTTCATTGCCCGTGTGACGCAGGCGGCCAATCTTTTCCACGATCTTGGCGTCGGCCCGGGCGACGTCGTCAGCCTGCTCCTGCCGCTCGTGCCCGAGGCTTTTTTCGCGCTTTTCGGGGCGCAGGCGGCGGGCATCGCGAATCCGGTCAACCCCTTGCTGTCGGCCGCCCAGATCGTCGAGATCCTGCGCGCCGCGCAGACGACGGTGCTGGTCGCGCTCGGCCCGGCGCCGGGGTCGGACATCTGGGACAAGGTGTCGCGCATCAGGGCCGGGCTGCCCAGGCTGAAGGCGATCGTCGTCGTGCAGGGCGATTCGGACGAACGCAACCAAGTGCACAGCTTCGATGCGCTGGTCGACGGCTACCCGGCTGATCGCTTGGTCAGCGGCCGCCGCATCGGCGCGCACGACACCGCGGGCTACTTCCACACCGGCGGCACGACCGGTACGCCCAAGCTCGTGCGTCACACCCACGCCAATCAGCTGTACCAAGCCTGGGCCGTGAATCTGATGCTGCCGTGCGGCGACGGCCGCAATCTGTTGTTCGGCCTGCCGCTGTTCCATGTCGGCGGTGCTTTGACCCAGTGCCTGGCGCCGCTCTCGTCGGGCGGCACGCTCGTCGTGCTGTCGGCGGCGGGCTGGCGCAATCCGCAGGCGATCCGCAACGTCTGGCGCCTGGTCGCCCGCTACCGGCCGGAGCTGTTCGGCGGCGTGCCGACGGTGATCGGCGCGGCGATGAACGTTCCGGTCGACGGTGCCGACGTTTCCAGCATTCGCATCATCTCGGGCGGCGGCTCGGCCATTCCGGTGGCTGTCGGCAAGACCTGCATGGCGAAGCTGCAAGTCCCGGTGCTCGAGGTCTACGGTATGACCGAAACGTCGAGTGTCCATTGCATGAGCTATTCCGGCCGCGAACTGCGCCTAGGTTCCGTCGGCCACGCGCTCCCCTACAGCAGGGTGCGCGTCGTCAAGCTGGATGTCGAAGGCCATTTGCAGGGCGACTGCGCCGAGGGCGAGATCGGCGTCATCGCCATGGCGGGACCGGGCGTGTTCTCCGGCTACCTCAGCGAATCGCACAACCGCGACGCCTTCGTCGCGCCCGGCTGGGTCAATTCCGGGGACCTGGGCCGGCTTGACGCCGACGGCTATCTGTGGGTCACCGGACGGGCCAAGGACCTGGTCATTCGCGGCGGCCACAACATCGATCCCTTGGCGATCGAGGAAGTTTTCTTCCAGCACCCGGCTGTGGCCCTGGTAGCCGTCGTCGGCCAGCCCGACGCCTATGCCGGCGAGTTGCCGGTGGCCTTCGTGCAGCTCAAGCCCGAGTTTCGCGTCAGTGCCGACGAATTGATCGCCTTCGTTGCCGATCGAACGCCGGAGCGAGCCGCCGTGCCGGTCGAGGTGTATTTCGTCGATGTCATTCCGCTCACCGCGGTGGGCAAGATCTTCAAGCCGGCATTGCGCTGGCAAGCGACTGAACGTGCGGTGAGCCGGATGCTGGCCGAGCTGCAAAAGGAGGGCGCCTCGATCAAGGTCGCGGTCGGCGCGCACGCGGCGCACGGCAGCTCGATCGAGGTCACGATCGCCGGCGTGCCGGCCGCCGACCGCGAGTCGCTCGAGCAGCGCGTGCGCGAGCGCCTGAATCCGCTCGTGATGCGGCACGACATCTCCTGGGCCTGAAGCAACGATCGGGCCATGAAGCCGACGATTCACTTCGGTGCCGCGGTCGACGACGCCGAGATCTTTCATCGGCGCGTTCTGCGCGCCGCCGCGGCGCTGATCGCGGCTGGCATCGGCAAAGGCGACGTCGTGGCGTTGATGCTGCGCAACGAGCCCGTGCTGCTCGAGCTGATGCTGGCCGCCCGCTGGATCGGTGCCCGCTGGTGCCTTGTCAACTGGCACTTCAAGGCCGCCGAGGTGCGCCACATCCTGAGCGACAGCGAGGCGAAGATCCTCATCGTCCATGCCGATTTGCGCGGCCCCGTTGCAGTGGCCGTTCCGCTGGGCGTTCGCGTCTTCGTGGTCGAGCCGCAATCGCACACGCGACTCGCCTTCGATCTGCCCGTGGCGTCCGCCACGAAGCTCGACGTTGCCGAGAATTGGCGGATCTTTCGCGACGAAGAGCAGCGGCCCGCTCCTCCCGAGCAAGCGCCGGGCAGCGCGATGGTCTATACCTCGGGCACCACCGGAATGCCGAAGGGAATTCGCCGCGAGGCGGCGACGCAGCAGCAGCTGTTGCTACTCGCCGAGCGAAGCCGCATCGTGCTCGGCATGGCGCCGGGCATGCGTGGCCTCGTCAGCGCGCCGATGTATCACTCGGCGCCGGCGACTTATGCGATCCAGGCGTCGCTCAACGATGCGCATCTGTGGATCGAGCCGAAGTTCGAGGCCGAGCGAACCCTGCAACTGATCGAGAGGGAACGCATCTCGCACCTCTACCTCGTGCCGACCATGTATGTCCGCCTGTTGCGGCTCGATGACACCACCCGGCGCCGCTACGACCTCGGCTCGGTCAGGTTCGTGGTGACGACCGGTTCGCCCTGTGCGCCCGACCTCAAACGGCGGATGATCGAATGGTGGGGACCAGTCTTTCACGAAGCTTACGCGGCCAGCGAGCTGGGCTGGATCTCTCATATCGACAGTGCCGAGTCGCTGCAGCGGCCCGGATCGGCCGGCCGCGCAGTTCCCGGCGTCCAGTTGAAGGTGCGCTCCGACGACGGCAAGGACGACCTACCGGCGGGAACGGTGGGTCTGCTCTTCGCGCGGGATCCGGCGGTCCCCGACTTCACCTACGCCAACAACGACGGTGCCCGTCGCGCAATGGAGAGCGACGGCCTGTGGACGCTCGGCGACATGGGCTATCTCGACGCTGACGGCTACCTCTACGTCGTCGATCGCAAGTCGGACATGGT
>JALYSL010000433.1 GCA_030854825.1 Pseudomonadota bacterium | reverse complement strand
GCGCCGCTGCCCTCTTCGCCGGCGACGCCGACGGCGGCTCCGATCCACCCCGGGCACGCCACGTGGAAAGACGTCGGCAGCGGTCTGGCGGTCGCGCTGGCCCTGCGCTACGTCGTACCGCGGCTGTTGCGCCGCCTCTGAAAGCGGTCGCCCGACTTGGCGACACCCCCAATGTCGCCGCCGCTTCGCGGCGGGCACAATGGTTTTGCCGCCATCGGCGCGATTTGCCTCGCACCTTTCGGGCGCGGCCGAAGACCCAGAATGAAGGAGACAGGCATGGCGATGACTAGACGCGAGTTGCTAGCTGCGGCTGCGGCAACGGGCTTTCTTCCGGCAGGCGCGCGCGCCGAGGCCGATACGCTCAAGATTTCGCACCAGTTCCCCGGCGGCACGGCCACCCAGGGCGACTTCCGCGATCGCCTGTGCCGGCGCTTCGCGACTGATATCGAAAAGCGCAGCAACGGGGCGCTGAAGGCGACCGTCTATCCGGGCTCGTCGCTGATGAAGACGAATTCGCAGTTCTCGGCGATGCGAAAGGGCGCTCTCGACCTGAGTCTCTATCCCCTGCCGTATGCCGGCGGCGAAGTCGCCGAATGCAACATCGGCCTGATGCCGGCGCTGGTGCCGAGCTACGAGGTCGGCACGGCGTGGAAAACCTCCGAGGTCGGCCGCCTGCTCGAGAAGGTGCTCGACGACAAGGGCATCGTCCTCGTCAGCTGGATCTGGCAGGCCGGCGGTGTTGCCAGCCGAGCCACGCCCCTGGTGCAGCCCGAAGACGCCAAGGGCTTGAAGGTGCGCGGCGGCAGCCGCGAGATGGACATGGTGCTGAAGCAGGCCGGCGCCTCGGTGATCTCGCTGCCCTCGAACGAGATCTACGTCGCCATGCAGACCGGCGCGATGGACGCGGCCATGACCTCGTCGACCAGCTTCATCTCGTTCAAGCTCGAGGAGATCGCCAAGAGCCTGACCAGCGGGCGCAACAAGGCCTACTGGTTCATGTTCGAGCCGCTGATGATGTCGAAGGACGTCTTCATGAAGCTGCCGAAGGCGCAGCAGGACATCATCATGGCGGCCGGCGCCGCGCAGGAAAAGTTCGCCACCGACGCGGCCAAGGCCGACGACAAGATCGCCGCCGATATCTACGCCAAGGCCGGCGCCAAGGTCTTCGACCTCGATGACGCGACGGTCCGCAAATGGCAGGTGATCGCCCGCGACACCGCCTGGAAGGACTACGCCGCGCGCAGCGATTCGTGCGCGGCATTGATGAAGGCCGCCCTGAAGCTGGTGTGAGCGGCGAGGATCGGCCGGCGGCGTCGAGCCTGCCTCCGGCTTCCGCCATGGCCGATGCCCGCGGCGTCGAGCCGGGAACGCCGCGCCTGCTCGTGCCGGTGGCGCGAGCGCTGGCACTCGTCAATCGCGGCGTGGTCGTGCTCGGCATGGTCGCGCTGTTGCTTGCCGCGCTCGTGCTCACGTCGAGCGTTCTCTCGCGCTACTTCCTGCATGCGTCGACCGATTGGCAGGACGAGACGTCGGTCTTCCTGCTTGTCGGCGCCACCTTTCTCGCCGGCGCTTTCGTGCAGTCGATCCGCGGCCACGTCGGCATCGAAGCGGTGAGCACGATCCTGCCGAGGCGAGCCAACGCCTATCGTCAAGTGGCGATCGACCTCGTCTGCATGGCCTTTTGCTTTCTCTTCGCCTGGAAGTCGTGGACGCTGTTGCGCGACGCCTGGGTCGACGGCCAGACCACGAATTCGACCTGGGGGCCGCCCCTCTGGATCCCGTACTTCCTGATGGCGTTCGGCATGTCGCTGCTGGCGCTGCAGTTGCTGCTGCAACTCAGCGCCAGTGCCAACCGGCTGCGCCTCCGCTTGGAAAGCCACTGACCATGTCGATGCTCGCGATCGGCAGCCTCTTCGCGGTTGCCACGGTGCTGCTCATGCTCTCGGGCGCGCCCATCGCCTTCGCGCTCGGCAGCGTCGCCGTGATCTTCATGTACTTCTTCATGCCGGGCTCGGCGCTCGACACGATCACCCAGAACGTCTACGAGGAGATGGCCAGCATCACGCTGCTGTCGATTCCGCTTTTCATCCTGAAGGGGTCGGCGATCGGCCGAACGCGGGCCGGCCAGGACCTCTACGCGGCCCTGCACGCCTGGCTGCAGCGCGTGCCGGGCGGCCTGGGCATCGCCAACGTGTTCGCCTGCGCCCTGTTCGCGGCGATGGCCGGGTCGAGCCCGGCGACCTGCTCGGCGATCGGCTCGGCCGGCATTCCCGAGATGCGCAAGCGCGGCTACTCGCCGGGGTTCGCGGCCGGCATCATCGCCGCTGGTGGCACGCTCGGCATTCTGCTGCCGCCGTCGATCACGATGATCCTCTACGCGGTCGCCGCCGAGCAGTCGCTCGGGCGGCTCTTCTTGGCCGGCATCGGCCCCGGCCTGCTCCTGGTGGCGCTTTTCTCCGGCTACGCCGTGTTGCGCTACCAGGCCGAGTGCCGCCACGCCCGCGTTGCCTTCGCCGGCCAGGGCGCCGAATCGGCGTTGCTCTCGACCGAGCGCTTCAGCATGCGCCAGAAGGTCGAGATGCTGCCGCGCGTCGTGCCGTTCGTGGTGCTGCTCACCGGCGTCATGGTGGCGCTCTACGGCGGCTTCGCCACGCCCTCGGAAACGGCAGGGCTCGGCGCCCTGCTCGCGCTGGTGCTGATCGCCGTGGTGTACGGCGTCTGGCGGCCGCGCGACGTGGCGCCCATCCTCTCGTCGACGCTGAAGGAATCGACGATGCTGATGTTCATCATCGGCATGTCGCTGCTCTTCTCCTACGTGATGAGTTACCTGCACATCAGCCAGTCGCTGGCGCAGTGGATCGTCGCGCTGCAGCTCTCGAAGTGGCTGCTGCTGGCGGCGATCCTGCTGCTCGTGGTGATGCTCGGCTTCTTCCTGCCGCCGGTCAGCATCATCCTGATGACCGCGCCGATCATCCTGCCGCCGCTCAAGGCCGCCGGGTTCGACCTGATCTGGTTCGGCGTGCTCATGACCATCGTCATGGAGGCCGGCCTGATCCACCCGCCGGTCGGCCTCAACCTCTTCGTCATCAAGAACATCGCGCCCGACATCTCGCTCGGCCAGATCATTCGCGGCGTGCTGCCGTTCGTCGTGCTGATGTTCGTGGCCGTAGTCCTGATCTGCGTGATGCCCGGCATCGCTACCGGCCTGCCCGATGCCTTGATGGGGACGATGGTGGGGCACTAGCGAGGGGCGCGTCGGCGAATGCCGGGTCGAGGGTCGTCGACGGCCGGCCGATGACGCCTTCGATCGTCAGCGCGACTGCGAGCATGCGGCGATCGTCATCCGCCGCTGCGCAGAGCTGAAACCCGGCCGGCCACGGCGCGCCGAGGTGCTGCATTGGCAGCGAGACGCCGCATTGGCCGAACAGATTCGCCGGCCGCGTGTTCTGGGTCGTCGCCCGGTTCCACGCGGCCACGTCGTCGACGGTGCGAAAGTCGCTGCAGGGCGCCGGCAGCTTGACGACGGTCGGGCTGATCCAGCCGTCGATGCCTTCGGCGCGCTCGGCCATCCTCTTCACGAGAGCGTGGTGCCGCGACGCCAGCCGCACATACTCGTCGGCGCGCAGGTCGAGGCCGCCGCGAACCCGCGCCGCGACGACCGGGTCGATCCGCGACTCGTTCGCCAGGAAGCGCTCGCGGCCGACGAAGGCGAGCCATTCGGCGCTCACCAGGCTGCCGAAAACCGCGTCGATCTCGGCCGCCTCCGGCAACGCGACCTCGCGAATCGTCGCGCCGGCCGCGCGCAACAGACTCTCTGCCCGCTCGAAGCAGGCGCGAACCTCGGGCTCGATGTTCTGAAAGAAGTGATCGCCCGGCAGCGCCAGCACCAGCCGCGACGCCTCGATCGGCGTGGCCATGGGTGCTTCTGCCAGGGCGGCGTGCACGAACACGAGATCTTCGACGCAGGACGCGAACACGCCGAGGCTGTCCATGTCGCGCGACAAAGGGAAGACGCCGTCCTGCGGCCAGTGGTTGGTGGTCGCCTTGTAGCCGGCCACGCCGCACATCGCGGCCGGCCAGCGCACCGAGCCGCCGGTGTCCGAGCCCAGCGCGAAGCCGGCGAGCTCCGCGGCGATGGCCACCGCCGAGCCGTGGCTCGAGCCGCCGGTCATTCGCGCCACTTGCGGATCGCAGGGGTTCCAGGGCGGTGGCGTATTCAGGTTGAAGCCGCCGAGCGCGAACTCGGTGGTCGCGGTCTTGCCGAGAATCACGCAGCCGGCGCGTTGCAGGCGATCGATGAAGCGGCCTTGTGGCCGCACGAGGTCCGAGATGTCGACCTCGCTGCCGGCCGTCGTCGGCATGCCATCGACGCTGAACAGATCCTTCACGGCGATCGGCACGCCCATCAACGGGCCCAAGTCGACGCCCGCGGCGAGGAGTCGATCGACCGCCGCCGCCTGCGCCAACGCGCGCTCGGCCGCGATGAACGTGAAGGCACGCAACTTCGGGTTCGCTGTGTCGATGCGAGTGAGCAAGGTTCGTGTCGTGGCTTCGGCCGAGAGCTCGCCGGCGCGCAGGCGCCGCGCGAAGGTCGCCAGCGTGATGTCGTGAAACGGAGAAGGTGTCATGGTCATGGGTTCGAGGCGGCGAAACGGTGCAGGCTCCATTCGCGGCCCGGAACGGCGGCGAACAAGGTCTGCGTGTAGGGGTGCGACGGCGCGTTGAAGACCGCTTCGGTGCGGCCGAATTCGATGATCTCGCCGTGTCGCATCACGGCGATCGAATCGCACACCTGGGCGGCGACCCGCAGGTCGTGGGTGATGAAGAGCATCGACAGGCCGAGGCGTTCGCGGATGTCGGCCAGGAGGCGCAGCACCTGGGCCTGCACCGAGACGTCGAGCGCCGACACCGGCTCGTCGGCGATCAGCACGTCGGGGTCGAGTGCGAGCGCGCGCGCCAGGCCGATGCGCTGGCGCTGGCCGCCGGAAAACTCGTGCGGGAAGCGATCGGCGCTGCGCGCGTCGAGGCCGACCAGGGACAGCAATTCGAGGGCGCGCTGCCGCGAAGCTTCCGCCGTGGCACCGTGGATCAACGGACCTTCGGCGATCAGGCTGCCGACCGACTGGCGCGGGTCGAGCGAGCCGTACGGATCCTGGAACACCATCTGGATGCGCTTGCGGTTCTGGCGCAGGGCGCGCGAAGCCAGCCGCCCGAAGTCGACCTCGCCGACCCGGATCTCGCCCGCGTCGGGCTCCACCAGCCGGGCGATGCAGCGCGCCACCGTCGACTTGCCCGAACCCGACTCGCCGACGATGCCGACGGTCTCGCCGCGGCGGATCTCGAGCGCCACATCTTTGGCCGCGTAAACGGACTTCGTCGACGCCGAGCGGAAGATGCCCTTGCCGCGGTAGGACTTCTGCAAGCCGCTCACCTGGAGCGCCATCGGCGCGCCGACGAAGTTGTGCCGGGGTGCTGCCGGCACCAGGTCGGGCAC
>JALYSL010000404.1 GCA_030854825.1 Pseudomonadota bacterium | reverse complement strand
CCGGCGTTCGCCTGGGGCGTGCCCGAGCTGGTGCGCGAGATCAAGCCCGAAGAGATGCAGGTGCCGATCCTCAACAAGCGTTGAGGATCTGCGCGGTGGCGCGGCCGTGCTCGAGACGCGCGAGCTGACGATCCGTTTCGGCGGCCACGTGGCCGTCGACCGGATTTCTTGCGCTTTCGCGCCGGGCACGCTGACGGCGATCGTCGGCCCCAACGGCGCCGGCAAGACGACCTACTTCAATCTCATCTCGGGCCAGCTCAAGGCGAGCTCGGGATCGGTTCATCTCGATGGCCACGACATCACGCGCGAAGGCGCATCGGCGCGCACCCGGCGCGGCCTTGGCCGGGCCTTCCAGCTGACGCAGCTCTTTCCCAATCTCTCGGTGCTCGAGAACGTGCGCCTGGCGGTGCAGTCGAAACGTGGGGAAGGGCTCGACCTGTGGTCGATGGGGGGAGACCGCAAGGAAACGCTGGCGCGCGCCGAGGCGCTGGTCGAGCGCGTGCAGCTGCTCGATCGGCGCGACGCCGCGGCGAGCAGCCTGCCGCATGGCGACCAGCGCAAGCTCGAGGTGGCGATGCTGATGGCGCTCGAACCGAGCGTGTTCATGTTCGACGAGCCGACGGCGGGGATGAGCAGCGCCGACGTGCCGGTGATCCTCGATCTCGTGCGCGCCCTGAAGGCCGACCCGACGAAGACGGTGCTGCTCGTCGAACACAAGATGGACGTCGTGCGCGAGCTCGCCGACCGCATCATCGTCTTGCACAACGGCCAGCTCGTCGCCGACGGCGAGCCAGACGCCGTGATCGCTTCGCCGATCGTCCAGCAGGCGTATCTCGGTATAGCGCCGGTCGAAGCTGCGGTATGAGCGACGCCGGGCCGCCCCAAGGCGCGAACGCCCCCTCGGGGGGCAGCGCCGTGGCATCAGCCGCAAGCGTGGGGGCGTCATGAGCGACGTGTTGCTCTCGCTCGCCGGCGTGCACACGCACATCGGCGCGTATCACATCCTGCACGGCGTCGACTTCGAGGTGCCGCGCGGCCAGGTGACGATGCTGCTCGGCCGAAACGGCGCCGGCAAGACGACGACGCTGCGCACCGTCATGGGCCTGTGGCAACGCTCGCAAGGCGAGATCATCTTCGACGGCACGCCGCTGGTCGGCAAGACGCCCGAGATCGCGCAGCGCGGCATCGGCTACGTGCCCGAGAACATGGGCATCTTCGGCGACCTGACGGTCCGCGAGAACATGCTGCTGGCGGCGCGTGGCGCGCGCACGATCGCGCAGATCGACACGGCGCGGCTCGAATGGCTGTTCGGCCTGTTCCCGGCGCTGAAGAAGTTCTGGCTCTACCCAGCCGGCAAGCTCTCGGGGGGGCAGAAGCAGATGCTGGCGATCGGCCGCGCCATGGTCGAGCCGCGCGAGCTGCTGCTGATCGACGAGCCGAGCAAGGGCCTGGCGCCGGCGATCGTGCACAACCTCATCGCCGCGCTCGCCGAGCTCAAGCGCACCGCCACGACGGTGCTGCTTGTCGAGCAGAACTTCAGCGTCGCCAAGGCGCTCGGCGACGGCGTCGCCGTGATGGACAGCGGCCAGGTCGTGCATCGCGGCGCGATGGCCGAGCTCGCCGAAGACGAAGCGCTGCAAGGCCGGCTCCTGGGGCTGTCGCTGGCGGCGCATCAATGAGCGGCGCCCGGTCGAGCGTCGAGATCGCCGCGCCGGCGTCGGCCGAAACCATTGCGAAGGCGAGCTTCGACGTCGTGCCGCTCGGCCTCGTCGTGCTGCTGGTGCTGCTGGCGTGGCCGGCCGTCGGCTCGACTTCGACCTGGCTGACGCTCACGGTCGCCGGCTTGGCGATGGGCATGATCATCTTCATCGTCGCGTCCGGTCTCACGCTCGTGTTCGGCCTGATGGACGTGCTGAACTTCGGCCACGGCGTCTTCATCGCCATCGGCGCCTATCTCGCGGTGAGCGTGTTCGCCGGCCTCACCGACTGGTCGACCGTTGCCGACGTGGCGAAGAACCTGGTCGTCGTCGCGGCGGCGATGCTCGCCGGCGCGGTCGTGGCGGGCGTCGTCGGGATCGCCTTCGAGCGGCTGCTGATCCGGCCGGTCTACGGCCAGCACCTGAAGCAGATCCTCATCACGATGGGCGGCATGATCGTCGGCGAAGAGATGATCAAGGTGATCTGGGGGCCGACGCCGATTGCCCTCGAGTTGCCCGAGGCACTGCGCGGCGTATTCGCTTTCGGCGATGTCGCGTTCGAGAAATTCCGCCTGCTCGCCGCCGCCGTCGGCATCGTCGTCTTTCTCGTGCTGCTGCTCGTGCTCAACCGGACCAAGCTCGGCCTGCTGATCCGCGCCGGCGTGCAGGACCGCGAGATGGTCGAAAGCCTCGGCTACCCGATCCGCCGCCTCTTCGTCGGCGTGTTCGTTGCCGGTGCGGCGCTCGCCGGCCTCGGCGGCGCGCTCTGGGGCATCAACCAGCACGGCGTCAGCCCGCAGATCGGCACGTCGGTGAACGTGCTGATCTTCATCGTCATCATCATCGGCGGCCTGGGCTCGACGACCGGCTGCTTCGTCGGCGCCCTGCTGGTCGGGCTGACGGCGAACTACACCGGCTTCATCGAGCCCAAGGTGGCGATGTTCTCCAACATCGGCCTCATGGTGGCGATCCTGCTCTGGCGACCGCAGGGCCTGTATCCGGTGACGAACCGATGAAGCCCCCAGGCGCACTGGCGTTCGCTGCCCGGCGAGGGCGCGCGGCCTCCCTCGGGGCGGCCGGGCGAGAGGCCGATCGCTGATGCTGCGCCATCTCCTCTCCGGTGACTTGCCGCGCAATCGCTGGCTGGCGTTGCTGCTCGTCGCGATCTTTTTCGGGCTGTTGCTCACGCCTTTCGTTTTCCCCGGCGTGCGCGCCCTCAACGTCGCCGCGAAGATCGTCGTCGTCATCGTTCTCGCCGCGAGTTTCGACGTGCTGCTCGGCTACACCGGCATCGTCAGCTTCGCGCACACCATGTTCTTCGGCATCGGTGCCTACGGCGTGGCCATCGCCGCCACCCGGATCGGGCCGACCTGGGCCGCGATCGCGATCGGCGTGGCGATCTCGCTCGCCGTGTCGCTGCTGCTGTCGCTCGTGATCGGCCTGTTCAGCCTACGCGTGCGCGCGATCTTCTTCGCCATGATCACGCTCGCCGTCGCCTCGGCGTTCGCCACCCTGGCGTCGCAGCTGGCCGATTTCACCGGCGGCGAGGACGGCCTGACGTTCAAGCTGCCCGAGGCGCTGCAGCCCGGCACCGTCTACACGGCCGAACCCTTCCTCGGCGTCACGATCGACGGCCGTTTCGTCACCTACTATTTCGTCTTCGTGACGGCCCTGGTGCTGCTGCTGGCCCTGCTGCGCATCGTAAATTCGCCGTTCGGCCGCGTCCTGCAGGCCATCCGCGAGAACGACTTTCGTGCCGAGGCGATCGGCTACCGCGTCGTCGTCTACCGCACGCTGGCGAGCGTCGTTTCTGCCCTGTTCGCGACGCTCGCCGGCGTGCTCCTCGCGCTCTGGCTGCGCTACAACGGGCCCGACACGACGCTCTCGTTCGAGGTGATGCTCGACGTGCTGCTGATCGTCGTCATCGGCGGCATGGGCACGATCTACGGCGCGGTGATCGGCAGCGTGCTGCTGGTGCTGGCGCAGAACTACCTGCAAGACGTGATGAAGCTCGCCGCGTCGGCGGTGCAGGGCGTGCCGGTGCTCGCGCAGATCGTCTCGCCCGACCGCTGGCTGCTGTGGCTCGGGGTCTTGTTCGTGCTCTCGGTCTACTACTTTCCGAGCGGCGTCGTCGGCCGGCTGCGAACGCGGCGCCGTTAATCGGGGCCGCGAGCGGGGCGCCAACGGCCGAACCGGCCCATGGGTCCTCGGTCGCTCTCCGGGCCCCGCTGAGCAGGCGGCAACGGGTCAATAA
>JALYSL010000366.1 GCA_030854825.1 Pseudomonadota bacterium | reverse complement strand
AGCCGGGCGACACGTTGATCCGCATCGGCCTGGACAACGGGCAGAACTGGAAAGACCTGGTTCGCTGGAACAGCCTCGACAACCCGAACCTCATCGAGGTGGGACAGACGCTTCGCGTCGTGCCCCCGGGAACCGATCCAACCATGTCGGCCAGCCGGCCTGTGACGACGACACGTGTCGAGCCACGGCCGCTCGAGACGAAGCCCGCAGGCACGACGACGGCCTCGGCGGCGGCCGCCCCTCCACCGCCGCCTGCGGCAACTCCAAAGGAAGGCGACGACGACGTCGCCTGGGGTTGGCCGGTGAGCTCCCCGGTGGCGCAGCCTTTCGACGAGTCGCGCAACAAGGGCCTAATCTTTCGCGGCAAGGCCGGCGACCCGGTGCTGGCGGCGGCCGACGGTCGCGTCGTGTATGCCGGCTCCGGGCTGCGCGGCTACGGCAACCTCGTGATCCTCAAGCACAACGCCACCTACCTCACCGCCTATGCGCACAACCAGACTTTGCTCGTCAAGGACGACCAGACCGTGCGCAAGGGCCAGAAGATCGCCGAGATGGGATCGACCGATGCCGACAGCGTGCAACTCCACTTCGAGATCCGCAAGCAGGGCAAACCGATCGATCCGGCAAAGTTGCTGCCGCCCCGCTGACGCGCCGCCGATTCGCTCCGCGGATTGAAATCCATGTGGTCCTGGCCTGTACTCGTCTTCGACATCGAGACCATTCCCGATGTGGCCGGCCTGCGCGCCTTGCGCCGGATGGACGCAAGCGTCGATGACGCCGGCGTCTATGCCGCCGAGATCGCCGAGCGCAAGGAGCGCGGCAAGAGCGACTTCATGCCGCTGCACCTGCAGCGCGTGCTCGTCATCAGCTGCGTGTTTCGCAATGCCGCGGGCCTGCGCGTGCACTCGATCGTCGACCGCGAGAGCGACGGGGCGAGCCAGGAGGAGCGCGTCGTCCAGTCGTTCTTCAACCTGGTCGAGCGGCACACGCCGCAGCTCGTGAGCTGGAACGGCGGCGGCTTCGACCTGCCGGTGCTGCACTACCGCGGCATGCGCCACGGCGTCGTCGCGAGCAAGTACTGGGACATGGGCGAAGACGACCGCGACTTCCGCTTCAACCACTACATCGGCCGGTATCACACGCGCCATCTCGACCTGATGGACCTGCTCGCCATGTACCAGCCGCGCGGCAACGCCCCGCTCAACGCCATGGCCAAGTTGTGCGGCTTTCCCGGCAAGCTCGGCATGGATGGCTCGCAGGTCTATTCGGCCTATCTCGACGGCAAGCGCGACGAGATCCGGCGCTACTGCGAGACCGACGTGATGAACACGTATCTCCTGTACTGCCGATTCCAGAAGATGCGCGGCGGCTTCACGGAGAGCGAGTACGAGCAGGAGATCGGCTTCGTTCGCGAAACGCTCGGCGCGATCGACGAGCCGCATTGGCAGGAGTACCTGGCCGCTTGGCCCGCACCGCCGATCCCTTCGGCCGCGGCGCCGGTCCCGCTCGATGTCGCCGCCGAGCCGGGCGCTGACGAGCCGGCCACTGCCGTGGCGGAGATCAGCACCTCGATCTACATCGATGCTTCGAGCATCCCCACGTAGTCGTCCCGCGTCGCCAGGCGCGGGTTGGTCTTGTGGCAATGGTCGGCCATGGCGCCGTCGATGATGCGATCGAACATGGCCGGTTCAACACCGAGCGCGGCCAAGCCTTCCGGCAGATCCAGCCGCGCATTCATCGACCGGATCGCGCCGGCGACCGTCTCGCCTTCGTCGTCGCTTTCAGGCAAGCCCATGGCGTGCGCCATGCGCGCGAGCCGTCGATCCTTGCGCATCGATTCGGCGCCGGCATTGAACTGCACAACTGCCGGCAGAAACATGGCATTGAGCGTGCCGTGATGCAGCTTCGGGTTCGCACCGCCCAGACTGTGGCTGAGGCTGTGCACGCAGCCGAGGCCTTTCTGGAAAGCCAGGGCGCCCTGCATGCTCGCGCTCATCATGTTCCAGCGCGCGTCACGGTCGCGTCCGTCTCGGGTCGCGCGCTCGATGTGCTTCCAGGCGCGTTCGAGGCCATCGAGACCGATGCCGTCGGCCGGCGGATTGACGGCCGGGGCCATGAAGGTTTCCATGCAATGCGCAATCGCATCCATGCCCGTCGCCGCAGTGAGGAAAGGCGGCAAGCCGAGCGTGAGGTCGGGATCGAGGAGGGCCGTCTTCGGCACCAGGTACCAGCTGTGGAAGCCGAGCTTGCGCCCGTCGTCGACGATGACGATGGCGCCGCGTGCGACTTCGCTGCCGGTGCCTGCCGTCGTCGGCACGGCGATGAGCGGAGCGACGCGATCGGTGATCCGCGGGCTGCCGCCTTCGATCGTCGCGTAGATTTTCAGGGCGCCTTCGTGCGTCGCCGCGATGGCGACGCCTTTGGCCAGATCGATGCTCGAGCCGCCGCCGACGGCAATCAGCCCGTCGCAGCCGTTCTCGAGATAGACCCGTGTCGCAGCCCGCACCGCCGCTTCGTTCGGGTTCGACGGCGTGGCGTCGAATACGGCGTGCGACAAGCCGCCGAGAGCTAGGGTGGCGCGATCGAGGAGCCCGGCGGCGCGCACGCCCGCGTCGCTGACGACGAGTGGCTTGCGGATGCCGGCGCGTTCGCATTCCTGCGGCAACAAGGCCAGCACGCCGAAGTCGAGCTGAACCTGGGTGATGTAATTGATCAGCGCCATGTCGCCAGTCTGGCACACTCGCGCCCCATCCCATGATGCAGCGATCCGACTTCCGATTCTTCGAGCGACTGCGCGTCCGCTGGGCCGAGATCGACGCCCAGAAGATCGTCTTCAACGGTCACTACCTGATGTACTTCGACACGGCCGTCGCCGGCTACTGGCGGGCGCTCGCGCTGCCGTACGCCGAGTCGATGCACGCGCTGGGCGGCGATCTCTTCGTGCGCAAGGCCGAGGTCGACTACCTGGCCTCTGCCCGCTACGACGACGTGCTCGACATCGGCATGCGTTGCGCCCGCGTCGGGAATTCGTCGATCGCCTTCACGGGCGCCGTCTTCCGCCAGGAGCAATTGCTGGTGACCTCCAGCCTGACGTATGTCTTCGCCGACCCCGGCGGCACGGCGTCGAAACCGGTGCCGCAAGAGCTGCGCCTCCTCTTCGATCGTTTCGAGTCCGGGCAATCGATGGTCGAGGTTCGTGTCGGCGTCTGGGCCGACCTTGCCGAGCCGGCGCGTGCGATCCGCATGGCGGTCTTCATCGACGAGCAGAAGATTCCCGCTGAGATGGAATGGGACGATGGCGACGACGGCGCCGTGCACGCAGTCGCCTTCAATCATCTCGGTCGCGCTTTGGCGACGGGCCGGATGCTCGAGCACGTACCCGGCGTCGCCAAGATCGGCCGCATGGCGGTGGTGGCCGGATCGCGGCACGGCGGCGTCGGTCGTGCGGTTCTCGACGCCTTGCTGAACGCGGCGCGCGGCCGCGGCGACCGTGAGGCCGTCCTGCACGCGCAAATCGCCGCAGCGCCCTTCTACGAGCGCGCCGGCTTCACGCGCCGACGAAACGGGCATCGCCCACGTGGAGATGCTGCGCAGCCTCTGACGCGATTCAACGTCCCTCGTCGACGTCGAACGCTTCGACATGGCGCGGCCCGTCGATGAACGACGCCAGTCGAAGCGCGCGCAAGGCGATATCGCCTTCCAGGGTCGCGTCGATGCCGGACGGCGTCATGGCATAGGCCTCCATCCATGTCGCAGCGCCGTCTTCTTCCCGACGGGTTAGCAAGCGCGCCGTGAGCCCCGGGTGCGAGCCGCGCAGCGCACCGTGCATGTCGAGCACGGCAGTCCGTGCGTCTTGTGCCGCATCTTCCCGAATGCGGTAGTAGACGAAGAGCTCGCGCATCGCGGCCGAACGAAACTCAGCGGGTCACGCCGCCTCGGCCTCGATCGGGACAGCGTACGGCATCTCGACACGACGGAGCAGGGCGCCATCGACGCTGCCGAGCCGCAGCGCCTCGCCACCCAGCGCGGCCAGGCGCACCTCGATCAGCGCGCTGCCGCCCGAGTCGCCCGGCCGAGGTGCGGCGTTGGCGACCATACCGGCTGGCTCCTGTGGCGAAGCCTCGGCGTAGACGTCTTGCCCCACTGCAGGCAGCGCGTCATCGCAGTCGAACAGGAAGGCGCGCCGCTTGGTTGTGCCCCGGTACTGGCTGCGGGCGACGACTTCCTGGCCGGGATAGCAGCCCTTTTGGAAGTCGACGCCGCCGACGCGTTCGAAGTTGACCATCTGTGGCACGAAGCGATCGACCGTCGCCGCCTCGATCGTCACGACGCCACTCTGCACTTGCAGCCAATGCCATGCATCGAGGTCGATCGCCGCACCCACGGGCAAGCCGAGGTCGATGCCGAATGGTGCCGCAACCAGGCCACGTTCGTGAGCAGCGCCGTCGGGTAGACGAACGATGGTTGTTGCATCGCGTTCGCGGCGACCCCAGACCGGGATCGCGTCGAGCAACGGCCCTGCCGCCATGCCGGCGATTCCCCAGAGCGCGAGCTCGCCGCTGGCATCGCTCAACTTGCATTGAGCGCGTAGGACGAACATCGAAAGCCGCTTCAACGTCGGCGCGAGAAGGCCGGCCGAGCAGGCGAGAAGGAATTCGTCTTCGCCGCCCTTCCAGACGACGAAGCTGGCCTGCAATCTTCCCTTCGCCGAGCAGAAGCCAGCCAGGCAGGCACGATTGACAGCGAGGCCGACCACGTCGTTGGTGAGCTGGCCTTGCAGGAACTTGCCGGCGTCGACGCCTCGGGCACGGATCACGCCCCAGTCGTCGAGGCGGCAGGCGCCACTGATCCGAAGTCGGCTGTTCATGGCCCATTATCATCAGCCGCTATGGGTTGCATCGGAACAAGGGCATGCGCTCGCGAGGTCTCCGCGGGCCGATGAAGCTCTGGCGTGTCGCGCTCGCACTGCTGATCGTCGCGATGGCCGCGGCGGCGACCATCGCCTGGTGGTGGCTGCATCGACCCTTGCCGATCGCCACGGATCCGGTCGAGCTGTCGATCGAGCCTGGCAGCTCACCGCGCGAGATCGCCGAGTCGTGGGTTCGCGCCGGCGTCTTGACGGATCCGCTCGCGTTATACGAGTGGTTTCGCTGGTCGGGCCAGGCGCGCCGGATCCGCGCCGGCAGCTACGAAGCTCCTGCCGGTACGACGCCGATCCGCTTGCTCGAGAAGATGGTTCGCGGCGACGAGACGCTGGCCGTCGTCCGCTTCAACGAGGGTTGGACCTTTCGCCAGATCCGCGCCGAGCTGGCTCGCGCCGATGCATTGAAATCGACGATCGCGACACTCAGCGACGATGATGTGATGCGCGAGCTGGGCGCGCCGGGCGTGTCGCCAGAGGGGCGCTTTCACCCCGACACCTACGCCTACAGTAAAGGTTCGACCGATCTCGGCGTATTGAAACGGGCCTATCGCGCGATGGAGCAACGGCTCGCCGCCGCGTGGCAGGAGCGCGCGCCCGATACGCCCCTGCACAGCGCGGATGAAGCGCTGACGCTGGCGTCGATCGTCGAGAAAGAAACCGGCGTCGGCGCCGATCGCGGTCTCGTCGCAGGCGTGTTCGTCAATCGGCTGCGGATCGGCATGCCGCTGCAGACCGACCCCACCATCATCTTCGGCCTGGGCACCGCCTTCGACGGCAGTCTCAGAAAACGCGACCTTCAAGCCGACACGCCGTACAACACCTATGTGCGCAGCGGCCTGCCGCCGACGCCGATCTCGATTCCGGGCAAGGCGGCGCTGCTGGCCGCGGTCCGACCGGAAGCGACGAAGGCACTCTATTTCGTGGCCCGCGGCGACGGCAGCAGCGAGTTCAGCGAGACGCTGAGCGAGCACAATCGCGCCGTCAATCGCTACCAGCGAAAGCTCGGCACGCCGTGAACGGCTCGTTCATCAGTTTCGAAGGCATCGACGGCGCCGGCAAGTCGACCCACATCGAGCCGGCAGCGGAACGACTGCGCGCCGCCGGCCGCGTCGTGACGGTGACGCGAGAGCCCGGCGGCACGGCGCTCGCGGAAACATTGCGCGAGCTGATTCTGCGCACGCCGATGGACGGCGTCACCGAGACACTGCTCGTCTTCGCGGCGCGGCGCGATCATGTCGCGTGCGTGATCGGCCCGGCGCTGGCCCGCGGTGAAATCGTGCTCTGCGATCGCTTCACGGACGCGACCTTCGCGTACCAGGGATTCGGCCGCGGCCAGGATCTGTCGTTGCTCGAACGTCTCGAGACGGCCGTGCAGCAAGGGCTGCAACCCGACCTGACGCTGTGGTTCGATCTCGATCCGACGATCGCCGCGCAGCGGCGCGCACAAGCGCGCGCCGCCGACCGGTTCGAGGCCGAGGATGTAGCGTTCTTCGAGCGCGTGCGCGCGGGTTACGCGGCACGCATGCGTGCGGCACCGGGCCGCTTCATCCGTGTCGATGCCTCGCTCGACCGGCCGGACGTCGAGCGTCAGGTCGCCGCGGCCTTGCGCTCCCGCATCGATGGCTGACGCTCCCAGCGACCTGCTGCCGTGGCTCGTGGCGCCCCTGCGCCGGGCACTCGAGACGCAAAGCGCGCACGCCTTGCTGCTGCACGGTCCGAGGGGCGTCGGCCAGTTCGAGCTGGCGATGGCGCTCGCTCAAGGCTGGCTCTGCGAGTCGGACACCGTGCCGATGGGCGCTCGGCCCTGCGGTGTTTGCGCCAGTTGTCGGCTGGTGTCTGCGCGCTCTCATCCCGACCTGCTCGTCCTCGTCCCCGGAGCGCTGCGCGAGTCGCTCGGTCTGGCAACGGGCGAGGGCGACGAAGGCAGCGAAGAGACGTCCGGGAAGAAGAAGCCGAGCAAGGAAATCCGGGTCGACGAAGTTCGCGTCGCGATCGCCTTTTCGCTGACGACTTCGGCACGCGGACGCGGCAAGGTCGTCGTCGTGCATCCGGCCGAACGCATGAATGCCATCGCTGCGAACGCGTTCCTGAAAACGCTCGAAGAACCGCCGGGCAATGCCCGATTCCTTCTTTGCAGTGCGGCGCCGGACGCCTTGCTGCCCACCATTCGCAGCCGCTGCCAGGCGCTCGCGCTCAAGCTGCCGGGACACGCCGACGCAGTGGCGTGGCTGATGGGGCAGGGTGTTGTCGAGCCCGAGATCCTGCTGGCGGCGTGCGGCGGTCAACCGCAGGAGGCAGCGGCTCGCGCGGCGCATGGCATCGATGCGGTCGCGTGGCGCGCGCTGCCGCGCCGCATTGCCGCGGGCGATGCCTCGGGATTGCGTGGCTGGTCGCTCCCGTGGGTTGTCGACGCATTGCAAAAGCTCTGCCACGACGTGGCCTCCGTCGTCGCGGGCGCGTTGCCGCGCTACTTTCCTGCGGCCAACCTTCCGGGTTCGGGCGATCTCGCCTCGTTGCTTCGCTATGCACGCGAGCTCCGCCGCTTCGCGCTTCATGCCGAGCATCCCTGGATCGCCGACCTGAGCGTCGAAAGCCTCGTGGCGCAGGGCCGCGAAGCGTTGCAAACGCCTCGATCACAACCCGGTTGAGGGCAACGCCAGTGGCTACACTTCCGCCCATGGCCGAACCTGTTGCCCGCAGCGCGACGCCCGGCATCGTTGCGCCGACGCCGGCGGTAGCGCGCCCGAGCGTCATCCAGCTCGTGTTCCGCGAGAAGGGCGCGCTCTATGCCGCCTACATGCCGATGTTTACCGAAGGCGGCATCTTCGTGCCCACCACGCGTGACTACAAGCTCGGCGAAGACATCTACCTGTTGCTCTCGCTGCCAGACGATCCACAGCGCTACCCGGTCGCCGGCAAGGTCGGCTGGCTCACGCCGGCCAACGCCTCGGGCGGTCGAACTCAAGGTGTCGGCGTGCGCTTTCCGTCGGATGACAAGAGTCGCAGCTTGCGCTTGCGCATCGAGGAAACGCTGGGCACTTCGCTCTCGTCCGCCAAGCCGACGCAGACGATCTGACGCATTCCGCGCCTTTGGCGCGGTTCGCGACGCAGGCAGAATCGGTCGATGTATGTCGACTCCCACTGCCATCTGAGTTTCCCCGAACTTGCCGCACGGCTGCCCGAGATTCGTGTCGCCATGGTCAAGGCGGAAGTCGATCGCGCACTCTGCATCTGTACGACCCTGGAGGAATTCGAAGACGTTCATGCGCTGGCCACGAGCTACGACAACTTCTGGTGCAGCGTCGGCGTCCATCCTGACAATGAGGATGTTCGCGAGCCGGCCGTCGATGATCTGGTGACCTTGGCAGCGAGGCCGAGGGTCGTCGCCGTCGGAGAAACGGGTCTCGACTACTACCTGCTGAATGGTCGTGACATCGCCGACATGGAGTGGCAACGCGAGCGTTTTCGCGTCCACATCCGCAGCGCCAGGCAGAGCGGCCTGCCGCTCGTCATTCACACTCGAAGCGCAGCCGACGATACCTTGCGGGTCCTTCGCGAAGAGCAGGGTGAGCTCGCCGGCGGCGTTTTTCATTGCTTCACCGAAACAGCGAAAGTGGCACGCGCGGCACTCGACCTCGGCTTCTTCATTTCTTTCTCCGGGATCCTTACGTTCAAGACCGCCCATGAGCTGCGCGAAGTTGCTGCATTCGTGCCCCTCGATCGCTGTCTGATCGAAACCGACAGTCCGTACCTCGCCCCGGTACCGTATCGAGGCAAGACGAACTCTCCGGCTTACGTTCCCTGGGTTGCGCGCCAGCTGGCGG
>JALYSL010000355.1 GCA_030854825.1 Pseudomonadota bacterium | reverse complement strand
CCGGTCGGTGCGACCGACAGCGAGCGCGCCTTCTGCTGGCTGATGCAGGAGCTGGCCAAGTCGCACGCCGGCGTGCCGCCGGTCGAGGAGTTGACGGCGACGCTCGCCGAGCTCTTGCCCCAGGTGGCGGCGCACGGTGTTTTCAACGCCATGCTGAGCAACGGCCAGGCTCTTTGGGCGCATTGCTCGACGAACCTGCACCACATCGTGCGCCAGCATCCGTTCACGCGCGCCTCGCTGCAGGACGACGATGTCACGGTCGACTTCGCCGCCGAGACTTCGCCGCGCGATCGCGTCGCTGTCGTCGTCACCGAGCCGCTGACGAAGGACGAAACGTGGCTCGCGTTCGCGCCCGGCGAGCTGCGCGTCTTCGTCGACGGCGCGCCCGTGCCCTGCTGAATGCGCTACGCTCCCCGGCTTCGGTCTTCGGTCCCGTACTCACGAACATGACCCCACCCGCCACGCCTCTGCCCCGATTCGATGTCTTCTACAACCACGACGACCTGACCCGCCTTCTCTTCGCCTACGCGCAGGCGCATCCGACGCTGGTCGTGGTGCAGTCGATCGGCAAGAGCTTCGAAGGCCGCGACATCTGGGTCGCGTCGATCACCAACATCGCGACTGGCGCGGCCGAAGACAAGCCGGCCTTCTGGGCCGACGGCAACATCCATGCTGCCGAGCTGCTGGCCTCGACCGCGGTGCTCTACTTCCTCAACGAGTTGCTCACCAAGTACGGCAGCGACGCCGACATCACGAAGCTGCTCGACACGCGCGTCGTCTATCTCTGTCCGCGGCTCAATCCCGACGGCGCCGAGCTGGCGCTGGCCGAGCGGCCGCGCCACATCCGCTCATCGACGCGACGCTATCCGTTCGAGGAAGAGCATGTCGAAGGCCTGACGCCGGAGGACATCGACGGCGACGGCCGCATCCTCTTCATGCGCGTGCCCGACCCGCACGGTGCCTACAAGAAGCTCGACGCCGACCCGCGCCTGATGGTGGCGCGCGAGCCCGGTGAGTTCGGCGGCGAGTATTTCCGCCTCATGCCCGAAGGCTTCATCCAGAACTACGACGGCCTGAGCGTCAAGGTCAACCCCGACGTCGAAGGGCTCGACCTCAACCGCAACTTCCCGTCGTCGTGGCGCCAGGAGTACGAGCAGGTCGGCGCCGGCGACTACCCGACCAGCGAGCCCGAAGTGAAGGCGATGGTCGACTTCATCGTCAGGCATCCGAACATCGGCGCCGCGATCAGCTATCACACGCACAGCGGCGTGATCCTGAGGCCGATGGGCACGCAGAGCGACGACGACATGATCCCCGAGGATCTGTGGTCGATCAAGCGCTTCAGCGAGATCGGCGCCAAGCTCACCGGCTATCCGGCGATCAGCATCTGGCACGACTTCAAGTACCACCCGAAGGAAATCATCAGCGGCACGCAAGACTGGGTCTATGAACACCTCGGCGCGCTGTTCTGGGTGGTCGAGATGTGGGCGCCGAACAAGGAAGCCGGCATCACCGACTACAAGTGGATCGACTGGTATCGCGAGCACCCCGTCGCCGACGACCTGAAGCTCATCAAGTGGAGCGACGAGCAGTGCGGCGGCAAAGCCCACGTGGAATGGAAGCCGTTCATGCATCCGCAGCTTGGCCAGGTCGAGATCGGCGGCTGGGACAAGATGAACTACTGGCGCAACCCGCCGCCGCAGTTGCGTGAGCGCGAGGCGGCGCGCTTTCCGAAGTGGATGACGACGATCGCCCTCTCACTGCCCAAGCTCGAGCTGCTGCGAACGGAGGTGCGCGCGCTCGGCCCCGACACCTGGCGAGTCAAGCTCGCCGTTGCCAACAGCGGCTGGCTGCCGGCCTACGTGACCAAGCGTGCGTTGCAACGCAAGACGGTGCGCGGCGTGATCTTCGAGATCCACCTGCCCGAGGGCGACCCGTCGGTGTCGCTCATCAGCGGCAAGCCGCGCATCGAAGGGCCGCAGCTCGAAGGCCACGCGCCGAAGACCTCGCTCAACGCCTTCTTGCCGAACCGCGACGTGACGGCCGATCGAGCCGTCGGCGAATGGGTGGTGCGCGCCCCCAAAGGCACGCGGCTGGCGTTGAGCGCTCGCGCCGATCGGGCCGGCGTGGTGCGCGCCGAGGTCATCCTCGACTGAAGCTATGAAACAAACCTACTTCGCGGCCCGATCTTGTTACTGCGATGCTCGCCGTACTACGCGTACGGTTGCGCTTCTCGTCGCAACCTCGAGCCGCTCGCTACGGTCTCTTTCACAGCTTCCCGGACAATCCCTCTAGAAGCGCATGCGCACGCCGCCGGCGATGGTGCCACCGGCCGACAGCATGAACGTCTTTTCGCGCATCGCCGCGACGTAGATGTCGGTGCTCTTCGAGAGAAAGTAGTCGTAGCCGATGGAGCCGGTTCGATCGGTGATCTGCGAGATCGGAGTGCCTGCACGCGAGCTGCCGAACGACGCCAGGATGAGGCCGTTGCCGACCGGGATCGCCGCGCCAATCTGGTAGAGCACCGTGCGCGTGTCGCTGGCGGCGTCGGTCTTGACGCGGCCGACCTGCCCGTAGAGGCGCATGAACTGGAAGTCGTAGCTGGCGCCCGCCTGGATCGCCAGCTGGCGACGAAATTCGACCGGCACCGGCAGCGGCGTGTTCTTGACTCGCTCGATCGCCACCGTCGCCGCGAACGGGCCGCTGATGTAGGCGACGCTGCCGCCGTAGTTGCGGCCGGTGTTCGGCGCACCGATCGCCTCTTCCGGCGTGTTGGCGGCGAGGTTGATGCGCAGCGGCGAGTCGGTGGCGTTGTTCGAATAGGACATCGAATTGTTCCAGCTCCGGTCGCCGACCAGCGTGCCCATGTAGTACTGGCGCGCGCTCGGCGAAAAGGCGAACGAATCGCCGAACGGATTGAAGCTTACCGTGGCCAGGTAGAAAGGCGTGACGGTGCGGCCGAGCACGGTCGTTCCGAACGCGCCCGAGAGGCCGACGTTCGAATCGCGGCCCCAGAACCCGTCGCCGGTATAGCGACCGGACTCGCCGCTGTCGATGCGAAGGTATGACTCGAGCTTGAATACGCCCCTGAGTCCACCGCCCAGGTCTTCGCTGCCGCGAAAGCCGATGAAGCTGCGCGACATGTCGCCATTGTCGAGCTGGTAGCGGTAGTCGCCTCCGGGTGGCCGGCTGCGGCTCGCGGCCGCGTCGACCAGACCGTAGAGCAGGCTTTGCGCCTGCGCCGGTGGGCTGCAGATCGCCGCGGCTGCGACGATCGACACCACGACTATCGAGCGGATCATGCGTGATTCCTAGGCGAGCCGGCGAGAAGGTCAGCCACTCCGGGATCGTGGCCGGCCTATTCTGGCGCACCGGCACAATCGGCGCGCCCCGTTGTGAGGGCAAAAGGAGACACGTGGAGCTTGTCGTCAACACCGTCGCGCGAAACTTGCCCGACGATCTGGCCGCGCCGCAGATGCCGCTGCTCTGGGCCTTGCGCGAGTTGCTCGGCTTGACCGGCACCAAATTCGGCTGCGGCGTTGCCGCTTGCGGTGCCTGCACCGTGCACATCGACGGCCGTGCCGTGCGTTCCTGCGTGACGCCGCTGGAATCAATTCGCGGCAAGCAGGTGACGACGATCGAAGCGCTCGGCAGCACGGCCTCGCCGCATCCGCTGCAAAGCGCCTGGGTCCTGCACCAGGTGCCGCAATGCGGCTATTGCCAGAGCGGCATGCTGATGGCCGCCGCCGCCCTGCTGGCGAACAATCGCGCGCCGAGCGATGCCGACATCGACGCCGCGATCACGAACATCTGCCGTTGCGGCACCTACCCGCGCATTCGCGCCGCGATCCACACGGCAGCGGCCGAATTGCGTCGCGCCCCCTCGCCCGCATGACCGCGCCGGCATGAAGCGCCGCACCCTGCTCCTCAGCGGCCTCGGCGCGGCCGGCGCGCTCATCGTCGGCTGGGGCCTGATGCCGCCGCGCGAGCGACTCGGCGGTGTCGAGGCCTTGCCGGTGAAGGACGGCGAGATCGGCCTGAACGGCTGGATCAAGATCGCCGCTGACGGCAGCGTGCTGCTGGCGATGAACCGCAGCGAGATGGGCCAGGGCCCGCACACGGCGCTGGCAATGCTCGTTGCCGAGGAGCTCGATGTGCCGCTGGCCCGCGTGCGTCTCATCGCCGCGCCCAACGATCGCCTCTACGGCAACGTCTCGGCAATGGTCGCGAGCGTGCCGTGGTTTCATCCGAGCGATATCGAGCCAGGCCATGAATCGAATGCCGCGAGGAGCGGCCAGTGGGTCGTCGCCAAGGTGGCGCGCGAGCTCGGCATCAATCTGACCGGCGGCTCGTCGAGCGTTGTCGACGCCTGGGACGTGTTGCGTCTGGCCGCGGCGACGGCGCGGGCCCAGTTGCTCGGCGCCGCGTCGCTGACGTGGAAGCAGCCGGCCAGCGAGCTGACCGTGAAGGACGGCGTCGTCAGCCACGCGTCGGGGCCTTCGGCCGACTACGGCGAGCTGGCGCGCACCGCCGCGGCGACGCCGAGCGGCGCGGTGCGCGTCAAGAGCCCGGCCGAATGGAAGCTCATCGGCACGGCGGCGCCGCGCATCGATGTTGTTGCCAAGAGCAACGGCTCGGCCGTCTTCGGCATCGACGTGCGGCCGGAAGGCCTTGTCTATGCCGCGATTCGCCACTGTCCGATGATCGGCGGTAGCGCCGGCGCCTTGGACGTCGACCCGGCGTTGAAGCTCGCGGGCGTGGAACGGGTCGTTCGCCTCGGCCCGTACGGTGGATCGACGGCGGCGCTTGCCGTTGTCGCCCGGACCTGGTGGCACGCCCGCCAGGGCGCGGCTGCGATCGAGGTCGACTGGCAGCAACGGCCCGCCGGCGGGCTCGATAGCCGCGCCATCGTCGACGGCCTCGAGCGAACCGCGCAAGAGGCGGCCCGTAGCGGCGGCGGCTTCGTCTTCCATTCCAGCGGCGACGTCGAGGCGGCCGAAGCGAAGGCCACCACCCGTGTCGAGCACGTCTATCGCGCCCCCTATCTCGCGCACGCGACGATGGAGCCGATGAACTGCCCGGCCAAGGTGGACGCCGGCAAGGTCGAAGTCTGGGTGCCGACGCAGGTGCCCGGGCTGGCCCGTGCGATCGCCGCCGAAGTCGCCGGCGTCGCTGTCGACGACGTGACCGTGCATGTCACCTATCTCGGCGGCGGCTTCGGCCGGCGCCTGGAGGTCGACGTCGTCGGCCAGGCGGTGCGCATCGCCCTCGAGTGCGGCGGCCGGCCGGTGCAACTGGTGTGGTCGCGCGAGGAAGACATGACGCACGATTTCTATCGCCCGGCCGCCGCCGCCGTGCTGAGCGCGAGCCTCGATGCCGAGGGCTGGCCGGTGACCCTGCGCAGCACCAGCGCCGGCGACGCGATCACGCCGAGATGGATGGAGCGCGTCCTGCCACTGCTCGCCGGCCCGGTCGACACGCCCGACAAGAC
>JALYSL010000343.1 GCA_030854825.1 Pseudomonadota bacterium | reverse complement strand
GTATTGATGCCGCCGCTGCCGTTGGTGGCGTTCGAGGTGATGAGCGCGCGCACCGGCACGCCGGCCTCGTTGCCGGCGCCGACGCCGACGCCGACGCCGGTACCGACGCCGGGCCCTTGCTTGACCGGCGCGAGCTGCACCGCGACGGGTGCGCCGTGCAATTCCTGGAGATCGTCCTTCATCGCCAGCAGGCCGATGCCCGCCGCCTTGCGTCGCGCCGCGTCGATCTCGCCCGGCGGTTTGTTCGGCACCGGCACGCGGGCTTCCGGCACCGGCGCTTCCTTGTTGAGGGCCACCTTGGCAGGCGCTTCCGGCCGGCGCGCCGGTGGCTTCACCGGCTCGGGCTTGTTGGCCGCGACCTGGCGATCGACCGGCGCCGCCGGTTTCACCGGCTCCGGCTTGAGCTTGACCGCGACCGGTGGCGGCGGTGGTGGCTTGTCTTCGAGTAGTAGCCTGGCCATCGGCGCGGCCAGCTCGATCGGCTGGGTGCGGTCGGGCTCATGCACCGGCAGCCACGGCAGGGCGAAGAAGAATATCCCCCAGGCGATCAGCACCCAGCGGGCGATCTGCTTGAAGCGATAGTCGTCGTCGCGCGCCACCGACCAGGGCAGCACCGCCTTGCGGAACGACACCTTCGATGGGTCGACACGGCGCTTCTTGCGAGTGCTCGACTCGCGTCCGGAATCGCGCGTGGAGTTGCTCATGGAGATTCGGCCGGCTTCGGATCGGGACATTCGCCCGGGCCTCACGGTTCGAACCTTTGCCGAACGGCGAACGAGACGTCGCTGAAGTTCGCGCGGGCGCCGGTGAACATCACCTTGCGCAGCAAGCGGTACGGGATGTCCTTGTCGCCCATGATCGTCAGGCGCTTGCTGTCGGCCTCGTTTTCCGGGCGGATCACCTGGCGGCCGGCCTGCAGGTCGAGCTCGGTCTTGAGCGGCTGGATCAGGTCGCCGTCGACGGCGAGCGCATCGGCGACGCTGCTCACCACCTTGCTTCCGACCAGGATCTCGGTGCCGGTGACGACGACCATCACCGTTTCCTTGGGCGCCTTGTCGGCCATTGACTCGGGCAGCTTGATGGCCCGCGGGCTGGCCAGAGTTTCGACGCCCCCGACGTTCGACAGCAGGAAGAAGATCAGGATGGTGAAGACATCGATCAGCGACACGAGGTTCATGTCGACCATCGACTGGTTGCGGCTCTTTCGCTCCTTGCGCCGTTCGAGCGGGGTCATCTTCATGCCGCGCTACTTGGTGTGAATGATCGGCGCGTCGCCGATCGAGATACTGGGGAAGTAGTCGACGCTGACCATCTTGCGACCTTGCAACTGGTGGCCGGCGCGCACCGCATCCATCACCTGCACCAGCGCGTCGTACGAGGTGTTCGGTTCGGCCATCACGGTGGCCTCGGAGTTGTCAGGGAACTTCAGCTTGAGTTGCTCGATGAGTGCCGCGAGCGTCTTGAAGTCGGGCCCGGCCGCGCCATTGGGAATGTGCTGGATCATGCCGCCCAGCTTGTCGCTGACGTCGATCGCTTCGGGCCGGATCACGATCTCGAGCAACAGGTTGTTGACCTTCAGGTCGCGCAGCGGTGTCGACGATTGCGCCGGCAGGCTCAGATCGAGCACGGCCAGATGAGTGAACACCGCGATCGACAGCAGGAACGGCACCAGTACCACGATCAGGTTGATGAACGCCGTGATCTCGAGATGAGCCGGCGTCTTCTTGAGGCGGCGGACGGGCATGGTCAGGCTCTCGGCAAAGTCCGAACGTGAGTCGGCGCCGGGCTCAGCGAGCCGCCGAGCCGGCGTGCTCCGACTTCATGCGCTGCACGAGGTTCAGGAAGCTGATCTTGGCGGCCTCGAGGCCGTCGACGATCTCGCTGGTCTTGGCCTGCAGGAACGAGTGGATCAGCAGGAACGGAATGGCGACCATCAGCGCGAAGGCGGTGTTGTTCATGGCAATTGAGATCGAGGCCGACAGCATCTCGGCCTTCTCGGCCGGGTTGACCTGGGCCACCGCGGTGAAGCCCTTGATCAGGCCGATGATGGTGCCGAGCAGGCCGACCAGCGTGATGACGTTGGCGAAGGTGGCGATGTAGTGCGTGCGCTTCTCGAGGCGCGGCACGATCTCCATCATTCCTTCTTCCATCGCCGCGTCGAAGTCTTCGCGACGGCCCGGGCTCTGCATCCGCGTCAGGCCGTAGTTGACGATCTTGCCGACCGCGGCGTCCGACTGCGAGGTCATGCTCTGGACGTCGCGGAACTGGCCCTTCTGCAGCATCGGCAGCACCTGCGACCAGACCTTGCGGTTCTGGTTGCGCGCCTTCGTCAGGAAGAGGAATCGCTCGACGGCGATCGTCACGCCGAGCGCCATGATCAAGGCGCTCGGGTAGATGAACAGGCCGCAATCCTGGAAGAACTTGACGACTGTGCTGAACGCATCCATGGCTGACTCCGGGAGAAAACGGAAAGATTCGGTGAGTGCCGAAACGCTTACTTTGACGGCGCCGGCGCGGCGGCCGGTGTCGATTCCTGTGATCGTGCAACCGTTTGCGCGTCGTAGCGCACCTGGCGGCGGAACACGTCGCGGTCGACCGGCGCGAGCGCCTCGTCGAGCACGCTGACGAGCGGCCGGCCGGAAAGGTCGCCCGGGCCGGGCTTCTTCCAGGGCACGATGTAGAGCACCTTCGGCAACTCGCGGTTGCCGATGATCCGCGTGCGGTCGATGTCGGCGCGGTCCTGCGCGGTCGCGGCGGCGCAGACAGCGAGGGCCATGGCGGCGACCAGGCAGTGGTTGAGCTTCATTCCTTTTCCCTTCGACTCA
>JALYSL010000329.1 GCA_030854825.1 Pseudomonadota bacterium | reverse complement strand
GGGCGACGGCGCGGACGTGCTGGTCGTCAGGCGGTTTGGAAATACAGGTCCTGCGCACGACGCTCGCGGCAAGCCTCGTCGCCCTCGTCGGTGCGGTTGCCGGCAGCCACGGCCGGCTAATCCACTGGGGCTGACGCGATAAACGACATCCCCGCCGACAATGCGGCGGTCTGCAACTCGTTGCTGCGTGCCGGATGGCCATCGCCTCCCTGTCGGATTTCCTGAGCCACACCGAAGTACAGCCGGAAGCAGCGAGCGGACGCAGCGGTTGGCAGGCGAACCTGAGTCTTCGCTATCGCCAACGCGATTCGCGAACCCTGAGCCACGATCGCCACGATGGGCCACTGCGCGTCCTCAAGAGCTTGTATCCGGAGGGCGACGGCGTCTGCCACAACGTCCTCGTGCATCCGCCGGGCGGCGTCGTCGGTGGCGATGCGCTTGCCATCGATGTCGTCGTCGAGACCGGCGCCCATGCCTTGCTGACCACGCCCGGTGCGACTCGCTTCTATCGCAGCGCCGGAGGCACGGCGACGCAGACGGTCGACATGCGCGTCGAAGCGGGAGGTCGGTTGGAATGGCTGCCGCTCGAAACGATCGCCTACAGCGGCTGCATCGCCGAGAACCGCGCCCGCTTCGCGCTCGCCGAGGGCGCCGAAATGATCGGCTGGGATGTGACGGCGCTTGGCTTGCCGGCTTCGGGGCTGCCGTTCGTCGCCGGGCGATTCACGCAGAGCATCGAGGTGCCGGGCGCGTGGCTCGAGCGCGGCACGATTCCCGGTGACGACCGGACGCTGCTCGACTCGCCGCTCGGCTGGGCGGGACGCAGCGTCCTCGCGACGCTGTGGTTCGCTGCCGGAAGCCCGTTGTCCGAGGCGCGACGCGACCTTCTTCTGGAAACAGCGCGCGAGGCGACCCAGGGTCATTCGCTCGAGGCGCTCGCCGGAATCAGCGCGGTGCAGCCGCGGGTCGTCGTCGCTCGCGCGCTGGCGGCGCGGGCCGAGCCGGCGATCGAATTGCTGACGCGCATCTGGAGTGCCTGGCGGCCTACTGCCTGGGCCATGGCGGCGTACCCACCGCGCGTCTGGCGCACTTGAATCGGGCCTCGACCCCCGCCGTATGATCGTCCGACGGGCCTGGCACCCTATTTGCGTGCGAAAGACACTGACATGAATCGCATCGATCTGCAATGGACCTGACGCCACGCGAGAAGGACAAGCTGCTGATCTTCACGGCGGCATTGCTGGCCGAGCGGCGACGCGGTCGCGGCCTGAAACTCAACCGTCCGGAGGCCATCGCCCTCATCAGCGCCGCCATCATGGAGGGGGCACGCGACGGCAAGAGCGTCAGCGCGCTCATGAGCGAGAGCAAGACCGTGCTCGGTCGGGATGACGTGATGGATGGCGTGGCCGAGATGATCCCCGACATCCAGGTCGAGGCGACCTTCCCCGATGGCACCAAACTGGTCACCGTGCACCAACCCATCACATGACCGCCAGTCGGCCGCCGATCGCATGACACCGGGCGAATATTTCATCGAGGGCGGCGATGTGCAGCTCAACCCGGGCCGCCCAACCGTCGCGCTCGTCGTCGAGAACAGCGGCGACCGGCCGATCCAGGTCGGCTCGCACTATCACTTCGCCGAGACCAACGCGGCGCTGCGCTTCGATCGCGCGGCCGCGCGCGGCATGCGACTCGACATCGCGTCGGGCACTGCCGTGCGCTTCGAACCAGGGCAGCAGCGAAGCGTCGTGCTCGTCGCCTACGCCGGCGCGCGGGTCGTGCATGGATTTCGCGGCCTGGTCCAGGGAAAGCTCGAGTCGTGAAGGCACAGGTGCCAAGGGTTCCGACTCGCACCAAGCGGGCGTCGACGACGCGCTGATGGCCACCCTTTCCCGCCAAGCCTACGCCGAGATGTTCGGCCCCACGGTCGGTGACCGCGTGCGCCTGGCCGACACCGAACTCATCGTCGAAGTCGAGGATGACTACACCCTGCGCGCCGGCGGCTACGGCGAGGAGGTGAAGTTCGGCGGTGGCAAGACGATCCGCGACGGCATGGGCCAGAGCCAGCGCGTCTCGGCCGAGGTCGCCGACACGGTGATCACCAACGCCCTCGTGATCGATCACTGGGGCATCGTCAAGTCCGACGTCGCGATCAAGGCCGGCCGCATCGCCGCGCTCGGCAAGGCCGGCAATCCGGACGTGCAGCCCGGTGTCGACATCGTCATCGGCCCGGGCACGGAGATCATCGCCGGCGAAGGGATGATCCTCACCGCCGGCGGCGTCGACTCGCACATCCACTTCATCTGCCCGCAGCAGATCGAAGCGGCGCTCGCGAGCGGCGTGACGACGATGCTCGGCGGCGGCACCGGGCCGGCGACCGGCACCTTCGCGACCACCTGCACGCCGGGCCCGTGGCACATCCACTCGATGCTGAAGGCGGCCGAGTCGTTCCCGATGAACCTCGGCTTCATGGGCAAGGGCAA
>JALYSL010000303.1 GCA_030854825.1 Pseudomonadota bacterium | reverse complement strand
CATCGCCGACAACCTCATCAACATCGCCCACGCCATGGCCGCATCGGCCGCGCGCCCGGCTTGATCGCGGCGCCGCTATTTTTGCGCCGGAAAGTAGCTAGCGCGATCCGTCCTTCGCGCCGAAGATCTTCTTTAGCGCGCAGGCGGCACGACCTCGAGCTCGTCGCTGCGACACGTCGCGCGACCGCATTCACGACCGCAACGGCGCGCGTGCCATCATCGCGCCCACCTTGGACTCGCGACACGATTCGCCCGGCGGCCGCCACCCGGCCGCACCCTGGCTCGGACGGGCCCTGTTGCTCGTTGTCGGCGTGTTCCTCCTGCACGACGCGAGGACGCTGTGCGTGCCGGTCGCGATCGCAATCGTCTTCACCTTCGCGCTCGCCGCGCCGGTGCGCGCCCTGCGACGCGCCGGCATCCACGAATACCTTGGCGCTGGCCTCGTCATCGTTGCGGTGCTCGGCGTCATCGCCCTGCTGGTGATGATGATCGCGGCGCCTGCGGCAGCGTGGTGGTCGCGCGCGCCGCTGATCGTGCACGAGCTGGTTGAGGCGCTGCAACGCTGGCAGGACACGCTCTTCCCCTACTCGGCACCGGTGTTGCTCGCGCCGGTACCGGCCCTGGCCGCGCCGGCCGCAACGCTCGGCGAACATCTGGCGAGCGAAGGCTGGACGTTCACCCGAGTGGCCATCGGCGAGACGATCTCGTTCGCGCTCTCGGCCTCGGCGACGGTCATCCTGCTCTACTTCCTGCTCGCCTCCGAGCAGTGGCTGGTGGCGCGCACCGCGGCCGCCATCCGCCGACCGCGCATGCGCGCGCTCGTTCTTTCCGGCTTTCGCCAGGCGCAGCGCGACATCGGCCTTTTCATCAGCACGATGAGCATCGTCAATCTCGCTCTGGGCGTGGCCACCGGCCTGGCGCTCTGGGCGATCGGCCTGCCCAATCCCGTGCTCTGGGGCACGACGACGGCGGTGCTCGCCTTCATTCCCTATCTCGGGCCGCTGCTCATCGCGGTGTTGCTGCTGCTCGCCGGCAGCGTCACCTTCGGCACCGGCTTCGCGATGCTCGGGCCTCCCGCGGCGTTCCTCGTGTTGCACGGCATCGAAGCGAACTTCCTGAGCCCGATGATCATGGGCCACCGCTTGCGCCTCAGCCCCGTGTTCGTCTTTCTGTCGGTCATGGTCTGGGGCTGGCTCTGGGGCCTGGCCGGCGCCTTCATCGCCGTGCCCCTCCTGCTCGCGCTGCGCGCCGTCTGCAAGCGGGTGCGTCCCTTGCGGCTCGTCTGCGTCTATCTGGAAGGGCGCTGAAGGCAGATGTAAGACGACGCCCACATGCACTCGTCATGGCTGGGTCATCGTTTAGTCAGCGGGGCTCGGGAACAATCGCCCTTATGAACGCCTCGAAACGCTTCCGCCCGTGGGCATGAAGATTGCCGATCTGCCGCAGTGAAGATGTCGGCTCGACCCCTGCGCATCGCCTACGTGACCGAAACGTGGCCACCGGAGCTCAACGGCGTGTCGCTGACCGTCGAACGCACAGTGCGCTACCTGCGCGGCTGCGGTCATGCGGTCGAGCTGATCCGGCCGCGCCAACCTGGCGAGTCGGCACTCGACGCCGCCGACGAGTTACGCACTGCCGGTTGCGCGATCCCGATGTACCGAGAGATGCGCTTCGGGCTGGCCCGCGTCGGCACGCTGGTTCGCCGCTTCGAGCGGACGCGACCGGAGGTCGTGCATCTCGCCACGCCGGGCCCGCTCGCCTGGGCGGCCCTCGCGGCGGCTCGTTCGCTCGGCGTGGCCACGACGTCCGACTTTCGCACGAACTTTCATCAGTACAGCCGCTACTACGGGCTCGGCGTGCTGGCCGGCACGGCGCTCGGCCTGCTGCGGCGCTTCCACAACCTGACGCGTTGCACCTTCGTGCCCACACGTTCGGCCCGGCGCGAGCTCGCCGCTGCCGGCTTCGACAACCTCACCGTCGTCGGCCGTGGTGTCGACGCCGAGCGCTTCTCGCCGTCGCTGCGCAGCCGGGCCTTGCGCGAGAGCTGGGGCGCCAGCGATGACGCTCCGGTCTTTCTCGCCG
>JALYSL010000293.1 GCA_030854825.1 Pseudomonadota bacterium | reverse complement strand
CCGGCGTGGCGCAGCGCCTCGTTGAGCGACTTGTACGAGTCCGACAGGTCGACGTACTTGCCGCACATCGCGATCGTCACCTCGTGCTGCGGGTGCTCGACCTCGTCGACCAGCTTGTCCCAGCGCGACAGGTTGGCCGGCTTGGTGTGCAACTGCAGCTTGGCGCAGACGAGTTCGTCGAGCCCTTGCGCGTGCAGCATGCGCGGTACCTTGTAGATGGTGTCGACATCCCACACCGAGATCACGCCGAACTCGTGCACGTTGGCGAACAGCGAGATCTTGGCGCGCTCCTCGTCGGGGATTGGCCGGTCTGCGCGGCAGAGCAGGGCGTCCGGCATGATGCCGATCTCGCGCAGCTTCTGGACGCTGTGCTGCGTCGGCTTGGTCTTCAGCTCGCCGGCGGCGGGGATCCACGGCACCAGCGTGAGATGCAGGAAGGCGCAGCTGCCGGGGCCCATCTTCAGGCTCATCTGCCGCACCGCTTCGAGGAAAGGCAGTGATTCGATGTCGCCCACCGTGCCGCCGATCTCGACGATGGCGACGTCGACCTCGCTGCCGCCTTCGGGGTTGGCGCCGCGCCGGATGAAATCCTGGATCTCGTTGGTGACGTGCGGGATCACCTGCACCGTCTTGCCGAGGTAGTCGCCGCGGCGCTCCTTCTCGAGCACGCTCTTGTAGATCTGGCCGGTGGTGAAGTTGTTCGTCTTCTTCATCCGCGTCGTGATGAAGCGCTCGTAGTGGCCGAGGTCGAGGTCGGTCTCGGCGCCGTCGTCGGTGACGAACACCTCGCCGTGCTGGAACGGTGACATCGTGCCCGGATCGACATTCAGATACGGGTCGAGCTTTATCAGGGTGACTTTGAGGCCCCGCGATTCGAGGATCGCGGCGAGGGACGCAGAAGCGATGCCCTTGCCCAGCGAGGACACCACGCCGCCGGTGACGAAGACGAACTTGGTCATTGCGTGCGACACCCGCGTGTGCGAATGCCGTGGTGGTAAAGCGCGATTATAGGCAAGCGTTCGCTCGTCAATTCCGCAGCGACCGGCTTGGCCGCCAGCCGGCCCGTCGGGCCCGATTCAGACGAGCTTTTCGCCGGGGTTCGTGATCTTCTTCATCGCCTCGTAGCGACTCGACGGCACGCAAAGCGGCGCCGTCGCTGCGCCTTCGCTCGCCCATTGCGGATCGTCGATCGATTCGAAGATGTCGCGCAGCTTTTCGCCCCAGGTGTTGCGAATCATCTGGAAGTAGGGATTGCCGTCGTCGATGCAGACGATCTGCGAGCTTTCAAAACGATCGACTTCGTAGACGACGAGATCGAGCGGCAGGCCGACCGAGAGGTTCGACTTCAAGGTCGAGTCCATCGACACCAGCACGCACTTGGCGGCTTCGTCGAGAGGCGTGGCCGGCCGCATCATGCGGTCGAGCACCGGCTTGCCGTACTTCGATTCGCCGATCTGGAAAAAGCAGGTTTCGCGCGTCGCCTCGATGAAGTTGCCGGCCGAGTAGACGAGAAAGAGGCGCATCGCCTCGCCCTTGATCTGGCCGCCGAAGATCATCGTCGAATTGAAGTCCAGGCCGGACTTCTTCAGGGCGTCGCCGTCCTGGTCGTAGACGCGGCGCATCGCCGACCCGAGGACGCGGGCCGCGTCGAACATGCTGGTCGCGTTCCATATCGTGATCGGCGGACCGTCGTCGTTCTCGAGCTTCTCGATCTGCAGGATTTCACGCACCTGTTGCGAGATCGACAGGTTGCCGGCCGAGAGCATGACCATGAAGCGATCGCCCGGCTGCTCGTAGATCATCATCTTGCGGAAGGTCGAGATCTGGTCGAGCCCGGCGTTGGTGCGCGAATCGGAGAGAAAGACGAGGCCGGCGTCGAGCTTGACGCCTACGCAGTAGGTCATGAGGGTTCCTGTCGCAAGGCCCGAAGGCGGTAGAGCGCGTCGAGCGCTTCCTTCGGCGTGAGCATATCGGGGTCGAGCGCTTTCCACGCCGTGTCGAACGTGGAATCGACCGCGAGCGTTGCGTCGTCGACGGGCGGCGGCGCGGCCGCGAATAAGTCACTCTGCGGCTGACGGGCGATGCGCTCGGCTTCGAGCGTTTCGAGCGTCGCCCGCGCCTGGCGCAGCAGCAGCGCCGGCATGCCGGCCAGGCGGGCCACCTGGATGCCGTAGCTGCGGCTCGCCGGCCCAGGCTCGATTTCGTGCAGAAAGGCGATCGCCTCGCCCGTCTCGACGGCCGCCACGTGGACGTTGAGCGCTCGCTCATGCTTCGCGGGAAAGTCGGTGAGCTCGAAGTAGTGCGTCGCGAACAGCGTGAACGAACGGTTGCGGTCGTGCAGCTGGTGCGCGATTGCGCCGGCCAGGGCCAAGCCGTCGAAGGTCGAGGTGCCGCGGCCGATCTCGTCCATCAGCACCAGCGAGTGCTCCGTCGCGCCGTGCACGATCGCCGCGGCTTCGGTCATCTCGACCATGAAGGTCGACTGTGCGTTGGCCAGATCATCGGCAGCGCCGATGCGGGTGTGGATCGCGTCGATTGGCCCGAGCCGGCACGACGCGGCCGGCACGAACGAGCCGATGGACGCGAGCAGCGCGATCAGCGCGACCTGGCGCATGAAGGTGCTCTTGCCACCCATGTTCGGCCCGGTGATGACGAGCATGCGCCGCTTCGCGTCGAGCCGGCAGTCGTTGGCCATGAACGCGAGGCCGCGCTCCTGCAGGCGCGCTTCGACGACTGGATGGCGGCCGCGCTCGATCTCGATGCACGGCTCGCGGACAAACTGCGGCCGACACCACTCCGAGCGAGTCGCGCATTCGGCCAGCGCGGCCAGCGCGTCGAGCGAGGCGAGCGAGCGGGCGACCGCGGAGAGCGGCTCGAGGTGCGTCGCCAGCGCGTCGAGCAACGCGTCGTAGAGATGGCGTTCGCGCGCCAGCGATCGCTCGCCGGCCGAGAGCGCCTTGTCCTCGAACGACTTCAGCTCGGGCGTCGTGTAGCGCTCGGCGTTCTTCATCGTCTGGCGGCGCCGGTAGTCGGCCGGCACCTTGTCCGACTGTCCTTGCGAGACCTCGATGAAATAGCCGTGCAGGCGATTGAACTGGACGCGCAGCGTGGCGATGCCGGTGCGCTTGCGCTCGCGCGCCTCGAGTTCGAGCAGAAAGGCGTCGCTGTCGCGGCCGATCGAGCGCAGCTCGTCGAGCTCGGCGTCGTGCCCCGCGGCGATGACGCCGCCGTCGCGTACCAGCGCCGCCGGCTCTTCGGCCAGCGCCGCAACGAGCAGAGTCGCGATCTCGTTCGGCGGCGCCAGCGCTTCGGCGAGCATCGACAGCAGCACCGAACCGTCGCCCGGCACGGCATCGCGAACGCGGGGCAGCGCGAGCAAGGTCGCGCGCAGGC